>JANMCI010000222.1:0-7199 GCA_031361245.1 Rhodobacterales bacterium | reverse complement strand
TCGCGAAACAGTCTGTTGGTGGATTGGCAACAATAAACCCGCCATCTTGCGGCACATGGGCCGAAATGGCACCACTGACGCAGCCCGCTTGCCGAGGTTCGCAATGCCCAACACCCTTTACGACGCCCTCTTTGCCCGCCTGCCGGGGCGGCAGGGGGCACTGTTGCTTCTGGCCGACGGGTCGAGCCTGTCTGGCAACGCGTTTCACCGCATGGTGGCGCGGGCGGCCGGGGCGCTGCGGGCTGCGGGCGTCGTCAAGGGCGACCGCGTGGCCGTGCAGATCGCGAAGTCACCGCAAGCGCTGGCGATCTATGGCGCCAGTATTGCCGTGGGGGCGGTGTTCCTGCCGCTGAACACGGCCTATACGCCGGCAGAAGTGGACTATTTCCTCGGCAATGCCTCGCCGCGGTTGTTCCTGTGCGATCCGGCAATGGCCGAGGCGTTGACGCCGGTCGCCGTCCGGAACGGCGTCGCGCTGATGACGCTCAGCGGTGCTGGACAGGGCAGCTTTGCGGGTGCGATGGCCGGGCAGAGTGAAGAGGTGATCCCGACCGATTGCGGTCCGGGCGATCTGGCGGCGATCCTTTACACCTCGGGCACCACCGGACGGTCCAAGGGGGCGAAGCTGACGCACGGCAACCTTTTGTCGAACGCCGAGGTGCTGGCCGACCTGTGGCGGTTCACCAACCGCGACGTGCTGCTGCATGCCTTGCCGATCTTTCACACCCACGGGCTGTTTGTGGCCTCCAATGTCGCGCTGCTGTCCGGGGGCGAGATGATCTTCCTGCCCGGCTTTGATCTGGACGCCGTGCTGCGCCTTTTGCCCAAGGCCACGGCCCTGATGGGCGTGCCGACCTTTTACACCCGCCTGCTGGGCGATGCCCGCTTCACCCGGGACCTGACCGCGCACATGCGCCTGTTTGTCTCGGGCTCAGCGCCGCTGCTGGCGGAAACCCATGCGATGTTTCACGCCCGCACTGGCCACCGGATTCTGGAACGCTATGGCATGACCGAGACGAACATGAACACCTCCAACCCTTATGACGGCGAGCGCAGGGCCGGGACGGTGGGTTTCCCGCTGCCGGGGGTGGAGTTGCGGATCATGGCCGAGGGGCACGAGGTTCCCAAGGGCGAGGTTGGCGTGATCGAGGTGCGGGGCCCCAATGTCTTTGCAGGTTACTGGCAGATGCCGGAAAAGACCGCCGAAGAACTGCGCCCCGACGGCTGGTTCATCACCGGCGATCTGGGGCAACTGGATGCGGACGGTTATGTGCAGATCGTCGGCCGCGCCAAGGATCTGATCATCACCGGCGGTTACAACGTCTATCCCAAAGAGGTCGAGATGCTGCTTGATGCCGTGGATGGCGTCGAGGAAAGCGCCGTCATCGGCCTGCCGCATCCCGATTTTGGTGAGGCAGTCTTTGCCGTTCTGGTGGGCGGTGATGCCGACATCGCGCTGGCGGCAATCTCTGGCGATCTGGCCCGCTACAAGCAGCCCAAGGCCGCTGTCGTGGTCGCGGACCTGCCGCGCAACACGATGGGCAAGGTGCAAAAGAACCTGCTGCGGCAGATTTATGGAAATTGGTTCAAATAGATCAGACGCAGCGCAGGGAAGGGCCATGATTTTTCGTACGAAAAATCTTGGCCTCGGCTAATCGGCAGACGGGCTGTTCAATTCGGCCGCCAGAAACCGCTCGAAGGCGTCAAGATCAAACGCCTCATAGGACCCGAAACTTTGCATCCAGGTGAAGGCGTCGCGCATCGCGTCCGGCTCCAGCTTGCACCAGTTGATCCGGCCGCGCTTTTCTTGACTGATCAGTCCGGCGTCGGCCAGAAGGAGCAGATGCTTGGAAATCGCTGCAAGGGACATGTGGAACGGGGCCGCCACATCGGTGACGGCCATGTCGTCTTCCAAAAGCATCGACAGGATCGCCCGGCGGGTCGGGTCGGCCAGAGCGGAAAAGACGGTGTCAAGGCGCTGCATGGGGCCAGTATCAGCGAGGTTTTGCCGATGGTCAACCGGATGGTTGAACTTGTTTCACGCGTGAAATCGTCGGTAAGTCATTCTATATAAAGAATTTATCGTCAGTTGACTTGGCCCGGCAGACTCCGTAGGTAACTCACGACTGTCAAAGGGGCATCTTGTGGGTGACGATCCTGACCAAGACCGGTTGCGTGCCCTTGAGGCGCGGCTGGCCAAGGCCACGAAGCCACCGCCAGAAAAACCGGTGACGGGCACAAGTTTCTCGCAGGGCGAGGTGGCTTGGAGGATGGTGATCGAGCTGGTGTCGGGCATGTTCCTGGGGCTGGCGATCGGTTACGGGCTGGATGCGCTGTTTGGCACCCTGCCGATCTTTCTGGTCATTTTCGCCCTTCTCGGCTTCGCGGCTGGCGTCAAGACCATGATGAACAGCGCGAAGCAATTGGCTAAGCAGAACGCGGGTCAACCACCTGCGCCGGATGAAGGGGACTGACGATGGCAGCGGAAGAGACAGGCGGCGGGCTGGTTTTCGAACCGATGCACCAGTTCGAAATCCACCCCTTGTTCGGGGGCGAGACCATCCACTGGTACACGCCCACCAATGTGACCCTTTGGATGGGCGTGGCCGTCGTGGCGATGATCCTGCTTCTCGTGCTCGGCACCAGCCGCCGCGCCATCGTGCCGGGCAGGATGCAGTCGGTGGTCGAACTGATGTACGGCTTTGTCCACAAGATGATCGAGGATATCTCGGGCCATGACGGCGTCCGGTTCTTCCCCTACATCATGACGCTGTTCACCTTTATTGTGTTCTCGAACTTTCTGGGCCTGATCCCCGGCGCCTTCACCACCACTTCCCATATCGCCGTGACGGCGGTCATGGCGGCGGCGGTGTTCATCTCGGTTACCGTGCTGGGCTTTGTCCTGAACGGGATCGGCTTTCTGGGCCTGTTCTGGGTGTCCTCGGCCCCTCTGGCCCTGCGGCCGGTGCTGGCGCTGATCGAGCTGATTTCCTATTTCGTGCGCCCGCTCAGCCACTCCATCCGACTTGCCGGCAACATGATGGCCGGTCACGCGGTGATCAAGGTCTTCGCGGGCTTTGCCGCCATTGCCGTGATCTCGCCGCTGTCGGTGCTGGGCATCACCGCGATGTTCGCTTTCGAAGTCATGGTCTGCTTCATTCAGGCCTATGTCTTTACCCTTCTGACCTGCGTGTATCTGCGCGACGCGCTGCACCCCGCACACTGACATCGGGACCGCTGCGCGCGGCCTGCAACGTAACTGACTATACAATCCTAAGGAGAGACGACATGACTGGTGATATCGTACAAATGGGCGCTTACATCGGTGCTGGTCTGGCTTCGATCGGCATGGGTGGGGCTGCCATCGGTGTGGGCAACGTGGCCGGCAACTTCCTGGCGGGCGCGCTGCGCAACCCGTCGGCCGCCCCGGGCCAGACCGCCATGCTGTTCATCGGCATCGCCTTCGCCGAAGCCTTCGGGATTTTCGCGTTCCTCGTCGCTCTGCTGTTGATGTTCGCAGTCTGATCTGACGGACCTGACGTTCTGGCCGGAGGGTGACCCCTCCGGTCGGCTGCATGAGGCCTGAAGGAGACAGACATGGCAACTACAACTGTGGAAACAGCCGGTGCCGCCGAAAAGGCTGGCATGCCGCAGCTGGACTTTTCAACTTTTCCGAACCAGATTTTCTGGCTGGTGGTGACGCTTGTCGTGACTTTCCTGCTGCTGAAGCTGGTGGTTCTGCCACGCGTCGCCGGAATTCTGGCCGAGCGCAAGGGGGCCATGGCCTCTGACCTCGCCGCGGCGGAAGAGTTGAAGCAAAAGGCCGTGGCTGCCGAAAAGGCGTATCAGGATGCGCTGGTCAAGGCGCGGTCCGAAGCCGCCAAGATCATCGCTGCCGCCAAGGCGGAAATTGCCGGCGACCTGAAAGCCGCGATTGCCAAGGCGGACGATCAGATCGCAGCCAAAGCTGCCGACAGCGAAAAGCGCATTGCCGAGATTAAGGCGGGTGCGATGGACGCGGTGTCGGAAGTCGCAAAGGCGACAGCGGGCGAACTGGTCGCCGCATTGGGCGGCACGGCGGATGCCAAGGCGATAGCCTCGGCAGTCTCCGCGCGGCTGAAAGGGTAAGAGGATGAACCGTCTTTTGATCACCGTTCTGGCCCTGACCGCTACTCCCGCCCTTGCGGCGGAGGGGCCGTTCTTCAGCCTGCGCAACGCCGAATTCGTCGTGACGATCGCCTTCATCGTCTTTGTCGGCCTGATCCTCTATCTGGGCGTGCCGAAGATCTTGGCCCGGATGCTGGATGACCGCGCGACGCTGATCCGCAACGAGCTGGACGAAGCCCGTCTGCTGCGCGAGGAAGCGATGGCGCTGGTGGCCTCGTTTGACGCCAAGATGAAAGAGGTGGCCGAACAGTCCGCCCGGATCATCGCCACCGCCAAGGACGAGGCCAAGGCGGCTGGTGCACAGGCCAAGGTCGATCTGGAGCACTCGATCACCCGCCGTCTGGCTGCGGCCGAGGACCAGATTGAATCCGCCGTGAAGTCGGCCGAGATTGCCGTGCGCAATCAGGCTATCTCGGTGTCGGTTCAGGTCGCGGGCGAGGTGCTGGCCAGGCAGATGACGGCTGATGGTGCTGCAACCGCGGTTGATGCCGCGATTGCCGAAGTGGCGGCCAAGCTGCACTGAAAGCGGACCAGATCCACGACAAAGGCCCGGGAAATTCCCGGGCCTTTTGCTTTGAACACCCCGTTGTGCGGCGATCAGTTGTTGGGGGTGATGATGATTTCCACCCGGCGGTTCTGAGCGCGGCCAGACGCGGTGGTGTTGCTTGCGATTGGGCGATCCTCGCCAATCCCGACGGACGACAGACGCGACGACGGAACACCCGCCCCGATCAGGATATCGGCCACCGCCATGGCGCGGCGCTGTGACAGGTCGAAATTGTAGGCCGCAGTCCCGGTGTTGTCGGTGTGACCCAGCACCTGGATCCGGCTGTTGGGATAGCTGACGAGGTTCGCCGCGATCGAGCGGACTTCACCCTGCAGATCAGGCCGCACGGCGGCGCTGTCGGTGGCAAAGAGCAGGTCGTCCGGCAGGTTCACCAGCAGGTACTTGCCCATGTTGGTGACGGTCACATTGGGATTGCCAAGCTGATTGCGCAGATCGGCCGCTTGCTTGTCCAGTGTCGCACCAATGGCACCGCCGGCGGCGGCCCCGATGGCAGCGCCGACCAGCGTCGAGCGCAGGCGCGCTTCGTCACTGGAGTTGCCATGGTTTGATGCCCCGATGATGCCGCCAAGCACGGCCCCGGCGATGGCGCCGTTCTGCGTCCGGTAGTTCGGGTCTGCGATGCGGGTGGTGCTGTCCTGACAGGCCGTCAAAGCCAGAAGGCCGGCCAGCGACACGGCGACGGGAGTCTTGAAAGTGATCATATTACTGCCTCGAATTTGAAACGGCCACGTTGGACCAGCCGACCTTATAGCAGCCCAACAGCCCAAGGCACATACACCGCCGCCTGCGGGCGGTTTTCCGCCCATCCTTGCGTCAGGATCAGGCCGCGTCCTGTCGGGCGGCTTCCCATGCCAAAATCGCGCGCTTGACCGGCAAGCCCCAGTGATAGCCGCCAAGCCCCCCCGACTTGCGCAAAGCGCGATGACAGGGAATGAACAGGCTGATCGGGTTGCGCCCGACGGCGGTCCCCACGGCGCGCACGGCGGCGGGGTGGCCAATGGCGCGGGCAATCTCGCTGTAGGTCGTGACGTGGCCCGACGGGATGCGCAGCAGCGCCTCCCACACCTTGATCTGGAACGGCGCGCCGATGAGAAACAGGGGCGCTGCGCCCTCGGCGCCAAAGGCGGCCCGGACCCAGGGGCGCAAGCGGTCCGGGTCCTCGACAAAAGCCGCAAGGGGCCAGCGGGACATGAGATCCTGCATCGCCGCCTCCTCTCCCATTTCGGCCGAAAATCCCATGCCGCAGATCCCCTTGTCGGTGCCCATCACGAGGGCCGGGCCAAAGGTAGTGTCGAACCAGCCCCAGTTGATTGTCAGACCGGCGCCGCCCTTGGCATAGTCGCCGGGGCTCATCGCCTCCCACGTCAGGAACAGGTCGTGCAAGCGGCCCGACCCCGACAGTCCCGCCTCCAGCGCCGCATCCAGAACCGTGAAACGGTCGGTCAACAGGCGACGGGCGTGGTCGAGGGTCAGATATTGCTGATACTTCTTGGGCGACACCCCGACCCATTGCGAAAAGATCCGCTGGAAATGGGCTGGCGACATCTTCATCCGCTGCGCAAGGGCGTCGAGGGTCAGCGTGGGGCCCGCGTCATCAATGATGGCAAGGGCACGGGCGATGACAGCGTAATGATAGGGCGAGGTTTCGGTCATGGCGGTCTCCTTGATGCGAACTTACGGCATCTGGCGGCGACTGCGACCCGAAACCTGCTTGTTTGACAGCCGGGGCTGAGGCATAGGGCGGGAATGAGCCGGCAGCTGGATTACTCAACGATGAAGGCGGTCTTCACCCGGTTCCATGATCTGGAGCCGGCGCCGAAAGGCGAATTGCACCATGTCAACGTCTTCACGCTGGTCGTGGCCGTGGCCTTGTCGGCGCAGGCAACCGATGCCGGCGTGAACAAGGCGACCAAGGCGCTGTTCGCGGTGGCCGACACGCCGGCCAAGATGCTGGCCCTGGGGGAAGAAGGGCTGATTGCCCACATCAAGACCATCGGGCTTTACCGCAACAAGGCCCGCAATATCATCAGGCTTTGTCAGATATTGATCTCGCAATACGGGGGCGAAGTTCCCTCCAGCCGCGCGGCACTGCAAACGCTGCCGGGGGTAGGACGCAAGACCGCCAATGTTGTCTTGAACATGTGGTTCGGCCACCCGGCGCAGGCCGTGGATACCCATATCTTCCGCGTCGGCAATCGCACCGGCATTGCTCCCGGCAAGGACGAAGTGGCGGTTGAACGCGCCATCGAAGACAATGTGCCCGCAGAGTTTCAGCACCATGCCCACCACTGGCTGATCTTGCATGGCCGCTATATATGCACGGCGCGAAGCCCCAAATGCGGCATCTGCCCGATCAACGAATTCTGCCAGTACGAGGAAAAAACCGCATGAAAAGCTATCAGGTCGTCGGCATCGGCAATGCCATCGTCGATGTGTTTTCAGCCGCCGATGACAGCTTTCTGGA
>JANMCI010000203.1:0-6004 GCA_031361245.1 Rhodobacterales bacterium | reverse complement strand
TACTGAAGCTCACCGTTGATCTTCACAAAACCTTCTTTGGGCTGCCAGCGACAGTGGCTCGACCGCAACCCAGAAACCCGACGTTTTCGGATCTCCGCGGCGACATCGGCCCGAACCGGTCCCACCAGAACCGCACCGTCTCGTGACAGATGTCGATGCCGCGTTCGTGCAGCATATCCTCGACATTCCGCAGCGACAGCGGGTATCGAACATACAACATCACGGCCAGGCGGATGATGTCGGGCGACGTCTTGAAGTACCGGAACGGGCTGCGCCGGGTCATCCCAAGACGCTAGGCGACTGCCTTGCACCGCTCAGGAAATCTTCCTCAGAGAGAGCCATCCACACCCTCTCCGGAGTAAGAAAACCACCCAAGAGCGGCTTGCGATTGCCGCCGAAACACCTGCGAACCTTGGGGGTAGTGGCGAAAGTCGCAGGCCCGTTTACGCTGGTCATTCCTTGCTGCGACCTAGCCTTTGCGCCGAGACGCCATCCTGATCTGGCGCGCGCGCGCGATGACCGGGGCATCGATCATTGCACCATCAAGGGCGAAAACGGCACCCCCGCCTGCCTCCAATCCTGCCAGTACGCCGTCAGCCCAATTCACTTCTGACTCTGTCGGGGCCAAGGTCGCACGAATGACCGTCAGTTGGGCAGGGTGGATGGCGGCCACCGCCCGCATCCCGAAATCACGGCCCCTCGCAATCTGGCGGGCGTACAAGTCCAGGTCACGGAAGTTGGCAATCGAACCCGGAAAGCCGATCGGCAGCAACCCGCGCGGTGCCGCTGCCGCTGCCAACTGTGCTGCGACCAAATCCAGTGCGCCCCGGTTAGGATCCACCCCCAATGTAGCCGAGTAATCCTCTGACCCCAACATCAGACCGTAAACTTGCGGAACTGCCGCGATTTCGGCTAGCCGGCCCAGCGCCGCCGGGCTTTCGACCAAGGCGATCAGGCCGATTGCCCCATCCGTCAGTTCGGCCGCGTTCTGCAAAGGACGGGCATCCTCGCACTTTGGAACCATTACGCCGTGCAGCAAGCTGTGGTCAGCAGCATTCAGGTCTTCGACCATGGCTCGGATCGCCCGGTTGACGCGCAAGACGCAGTCGATACCCGCTTCAGCCAACTGACTTTGGGCCGCGCGCAACGATAGGCGTACGGAAGCTTTCGCCTCCGGGGCAACCGCGTCTTCCAGATCTAGGATCACGGCATCTGGCCGATGCCGAATAGCACTTGCCAGATGCCTGTCGGCACCGACTGGAACGAACAGAAGGGCTTGCCAATCGGGTTGCCGGATCATGCCGGTTGCCCAGCGCAGTCAGCAGAGAATTCCTGACGCAATGCCTCGCCGTGCTGCCCAAGCGCAGGAACCGGTCCGATCTCCACGGACACTGATTCGAAGCGCACCCCCCGATCCATCATGGTGACTGGCCCGGTAGGACTTTCCACCGTGACATGGCGGGCCTGTGGGTGCAGTTCCATATCTTCCATCGTTGACAGTCTGCCGCAGGCAATCCCGGCCAAAGACAGCAGGCCCACAGCCTCCTCACGGGTTATTCGCGCAAGAATGGGGGCAATCATTGCCTCTATCTCCGCCATATGGGCCACCCGGTCGACGTTACGGGCATAGCGCGAATCCGTGGCCAGATCGGGTTGGCCCAGAACCCTGCCAGCGAAGGCCGTCCATTCCCGGTCGTTCTGCACCGACAGCAATATCTGCCGCCCGTCGCTGCAGGTAAAGGCGCCATAAGGCGCAATCGAGGGGTGCCGCAGCCCGACCCGGGCCGGGGCAGTGCCCCCGTAGCGGGTTTGCAGGTAAGGGACGTTCATCCAGTCCGCCATTGTGTGGAACAAGGATACTTCAACAACACGTCCCAGCCCGGTCCTGTGCCTTGCGATCAAGGATTGCAGAATGGCCGAAAATGCGCTTTCCCCAGCCGCGATGTCACAAACCGAAATCCCAACGCGCGCGCTGCCCTCGGGCGTGCCATTGACGGACAATAGCCCGCTTTCGCCCTGAATAAGCATGTCATACGCCTTTTGGTCGCGGTACGGCCCATCCTCGCCATAGCCCGAGATCGAGGCATAGATCAAACCCGGGTTGGCCTTGCACATCGGCTCTGCCCCGATACCCAGACGCGCGGCAGCGCCGGGCGCGAGGTTCTGCACGAACACGTCGGCCCGCGCGATCATCCGCTTCAGCAGGCCCAAATCTGCTGCCTGGCGCAGGTCAAGACAGATAGATTCCTTGCCCCGGTTGATCCAGACGAAATAGGCACTTTCGCCATGCACCAGCCGGTCATAACCCCGGGCGAAATCTCCTTCCGGGCGTTCGATTTTGATCACCCGCGCGCCCGCATCGACGAGCCGTGACGTGGCCAATGGGGCAGACACCGCCTGCTCAAGCGATACGACCAAAACACCTTCAAGGTCACGCATCGGGATCGCTCCTCCACTTCCCAAAAGATCGGAATGTAACAATCAACCTGTCAAAACGGAAATAGCACTTTCCTTGACAGGCCATAGCCTGAGCGCCTAACTCAACCACAACCAACGTGGGGACTCTTAATGGACATTCGCCACTTGAAATACTTTGTCGCGATATCTGAAGAGCCGTCGCTGTCCGCCGCCGCACTACGGTTAAGGGTTGCGCAGCCCTCTTTGTCGCAACATGTCATCAAGCTTGAACAAGAATTGGGCGTTCCCCTGATCACCAGATCACCCAGAGGAATCATGCTGACTGAAGAGGGACACCTTCTGGCACACCATGCCCGCGAGATTTGTCGCAGCTTGGACAAATGCATTGATGAGTTAAAGGCAACGGCCGGGGTGGTCAGGGGCACGGTTGCTTTCGGAATGCCGCCGTCGGTATCAATGGTGATGTCGGTCCCCCTGGCCGAAACCGTCCGGATCGAATATCCATCCGTCCGTTTGCAAGCCACTGAAGCGATGAGCGGTTTCTTGAAGACCTGGATCGAAGACACCACGGTTGACATCGGGTTTCTCTATGACCTTGACGGTAAAGAACATTTCCACTCCATCCACATTCTTGACGAACAACTATGCTTCTTTTCCGCGCCCGATGCCTGGCCCTTGGAAACGCCGCCGGGGGAACCTGTGCCTCTGGCGCGTCTTGCGCCACTGGACCTGATCTTGCCCTCCCAATCCCATGGCCTGCGAAAGTCCATTGAGCGGCACGCCCATGCCCGTGACATCGCGCTCAATGTCGTCATCGAGATGGATGCGATGACGCAGATCAAGGAATTGGTCGCCCGCGGCTCAGGCTACACGATCTTTGCCCCTGCGGCGGCCCATGACTTTGTGGCACGCGGTGAGTTGGTGAAATCGCCGATCATTGAACCTGTGATGTCCCGGCCGGTTCATCTGGTGACCAACCCGGATCTGCCCATGACCAACGCCTGCCGCGCCATAAAACAAATCACGCTGGAGGTTGCCCGAGATCTTGTGCATCGCGGCATCTGGGAAGGGCGGCTTACGCCAGAGATGGAAAAGATCGCAAGCTAGCAGATGTCGCTCTAGCTGCACGCCCTCAGTTGCATCGTGACACGCTATGGCCGTTACAGCAAATGACCCACCTAGCACGAAACCCCTTCGGCATAGCCGCGGCCCTAGAATTTCAGCGGTGATGAGCCTGAAAAAGGAACGCGTTCTGGAATGATCTGCCCGGGCGAAAGGCGACGGCGTGCCGGGCCTGGAATTTGCGCCTGAAACGAGATCCTGCCGTTCGGTGATGCGAGTCTGGCCCACAACTGCATGGCCATAACGGCCAAGCCCTTCGGTCGGGCCTGGTCGGTTACCATGCGCCAATGCACGCCTGGCAGCCCAAGCAAGGGCGCGGGCTTTCCCGCCAATGCCGCCGATCGTTGGACAACCCAACGTTCCATGATCTTCTCAATTCCTTGATTCTGACGACCGATCCGGTTGGACGCTTCGCTCAGACCGCCATCAGCTTCTTGCCCAGATCGGTTGCGGTCAAAGCATCCAACGTGACCACCGCCTGCCAAAGCTGTTCGGCTTCTCTGCCCAAAAGCCCGTCCGCCTTGGCGCGCAGGCTGCGTTCCAGCACATCTGGGTCCAGGCGTGCGGCAAGATCGTGGGAAAATGGCAGCACAGCCCCGTCGATCAGCACGACCTCGCCAGCGGCCTGCATATCGCTGACTGTGGTGTCCGCCGTCACCGTGATCTTGCCGGCAAATGCAGCCAATGACGGGTCTGCCGCCAAAGCGTCGGTATATGTGTTGTCGGCAGAGGTCGGGATGCCCGACAGAACCATGCCTGCCAGCCAGTTGTAGCTGAACTTTACCTCCAGCCCAGTCCGCGGTGCCTTGATATCACAAACCGAAAGCCAACGCGGGCTGGTGCGCAGGTGCAATGTCGACAACCGTTCCATCGTCAGGTTATGGCCGCGCTTTGCCGCCATCAGCGCCTCAATCATGGCATGTGTACCGTGGCAACATGCGTGCAGTTTGTATTTGATATCTTCGAACAGAAAGCGGCCGGGCGGCGGGTCATCCCAGACGCCGGTCTCGACTGGCGCATCGGAATGGGTCGCGACAAAGCCTTGCGGCCCCATCAGCCCGTCATCGGCTGAACTGAAGCCAGCCCGTGCCAACGCCGCGCACTCCACCCCATTAGAGGCTGCAATGCCTGCATTGTATGGCTTGCCCATCGTACCAAACTGCGATTTCAGGCCCGATGCGCGGGTCGCGCAAAGACCCAAAGCGGCCCGCATTTGATCTCGGGTCAGGCCATAGAGTCGCCCCGCGGCAATCGTGGCACCAAAAGCGCCCGCTGTCGCCGTCTGGTGAAAGCCCCGGCTGTAATGCACCGAGCCCAGTACCATGCCCACCCGAACCGAGGCTTCTGCCCCGATCAGGAAAGCATCCACGACCGCTGCAGCACTTGCCCCGACCTCCTCCCCCACTGCCAAAGCGGCGGGATAAATCCCGACCGACGGATGCCCCACATGGCCGAAATGGGTGTCGTCATAATCCAGCGCATGGCTGGTTGCGCCATTGACCAAAGCCGCCGCCCGCGCCGGAGCCTGCCCGCCGCCCAAAATCGAAGCGACAGGACGCCCGCCCTCTGCCGCCACATATCGGCGCAAAATGCCAGCCAAGGGTTCGCCAACGCCTGCGCGTCCACAGACCATCCAGTCAAACAGCGAGAACCGCGCCATTGCCTGCACAGTGACGGGGATGTTTTCCCCGGGCAGGGCGGCAAGGTTAAGCAGGTGCGAAAGGGTTATCATTCCCGCTCCTCGCCACAGGATATCGGCAGGCTCAGAACCTGTTCAGCAATATGGCTTGGGCTCAGATTGGTCGAGATCGGCGCCACCTGACAATCACGAGCTTTACGGTATTTCCGTTCCATATCAAATTCCTCGACTAAGCCAATGCTGCGTTAAGCCAGCATAATGACATATTCATCTCTCCCGCACCGCGGTTTTCGACGGCAGTTCATCCCTGCCCAAGGTGGATTTGCGCCCTGAACACATACAGCCAGAAAACCCAAACTATTCGTGGCATTGGCGCCGTCGTCCGGATCGTGGCTACAGCCGTCTGACTTGCTTGCGCTGGACCTTTCGAACGCTGCGCGGACCTTCACCATACGCTCGCGGCTCATGACAGATTCTGCGCTTGGATCGACATGTATCATGTCAAACGTCCTGAACTTGGCTGCACCAAATGCAGTCATTGCCTGAGGTGCAAGGGAAATAGCAATGCAGTCTTACCCCTAGTGTAGCGAATTCTGACGACAGGTCACGCGACGGCCCCGGCGTGGCGCGGACCTTTGGACCGCAAATCAAAAATACGCCGTTTGCATGGGGTGCGGAGCCGCTCCACCCCATTGGCGGTCATTTTCTGCTGCAGTGGTGTAGCGCGACGATCAAGGTGAGAGTCGCGCGACAATCTGGATGAGAAAGTGTCGTTGGTGGTGGAAAGCCGGGAGGGCGTAGCCCGAGCGGGGTTCCACCACCAAC
>JANMCI010000184.1:0-2244 GCA_031361245.1 Rhodobacterales bacterium | reverse complement strand
CTGAGGTGAGTTTACGTTATGTTTGCGATTTGTGCTGATTTTGATCTCCAGGTTGATTTGAAACTGATCCCGGAGATCTCGCATGACACTGCACGCCCCCCTGCTCGACGGCTCGCAAAAGGCCCTGCTGGCCGGCTATCTGGACAACCTCTCGATGCTGGAACGGCTGCACCGGCTGCTGCTGGACGTGATCAAGGACGAGTTTGAACGCCTTGGCATTCTGGAGATCAACTCGGTGCAGGCGCTGTTGCTGTTCAACGTCGGCGAGAACGAGGTGACGGCGGGCGAGTTGAAGTCGCGCGGCTATTATCAGGGCTCGAACGTGTCGTACAATCTGAAAAAGCTGGTCGAACTGGGCTATATGCACCACCAGCGGTCCGAGATTGACCGCCGCTCGGTGCGGGTGCGGCTGACGGAAAAGGGGCGGCGGGTGCGCGGGCTGATCGGCGATCTGTTTGCGCGCCACGCCGAGGTGCTGAACAAGCGCGGCGTGATCGACCCCGAGGTGATGGAGACGATCAATTCCTCGCTGAAGCGGATGGAGCGGTTCTGGACCGAACAGATCCGCTATATCTACTAAAGCGGTTTGCCTTCAATCCGACTCAGATTGAAGGCAAACCAAGACATACACCCGCTTGGGAATGTTGCGTTTTGGATTTGATCCGGTGAACCGGATCAAATGCAAAGCGCTTTAATCAGCGCCAGAGGCGGGCCCGGCTGGCCAGGATGCCTTGCAGTTTGGCCAGAAGGCGCAGCGGCAGACCGGGGCGCGGAATGGCGCCCGAGGCCAGGCGGTCAACGGCAACCTCGGGCGGGCAGGGACGGCGGCTTGGCGGGTCGTAATAGCGCGGATAGCCGATCAGGGCGGCGTGGACCAGATGGCGCAGCGACGGACGGGGCAGCGGATGACCGTCCGGCGCCTGCCTGCGCCGCAGCGGCACCGGGCCGAGATCGGTAGTCAGGCCCCAGCCGGCGTAAAAGGGCGCGCCAAGACAGGTGACGGGCTTGCCTCTGATGAGGGCTTCGAACCCCAGCAGCGAGGTCATGGTCCAGACCTCGTCACAGGCGAGGATCAGGGCGACCGGGTCGGCATGACGGGCCACGACCAGCGCCGCGGTCACGGCGGTCGTCGGGCTGCCGGATGGGATCCCGAGGGCGGCAAGGTCCGCATCGCTGACCAGACCGGGGCGCAGGCCCGCCTCGACATCGGGATGGGGTTTGTAGATCAGGACGGCGCCCGGGTTGGCATGACGGGCGGCCCTGAGGAGGGCGAGATTGGTGCGGATGTCGCCGCAGCCAAGGCGGACCGAAGCGTCATCCTCGACCTGACCCGGAACAAGGATGCGGTGCCCGTGCGGCGGCAGATCGGGCAGGGCGCCGGGCAGGTTGTATTTGCTGACCCCGCCAGAGACCAGCCGGTCGATCAGATCCTTTGCGCGATCCGCGCCCCCGGGGGGCAGCGGCGACTGGATGAGACGCTCGAGCCGGCTTTCACGCGCGGGATCGTAGTAGATGCCGATGTCGTCGGTCACGAGGCTGAGCGGCGGGATCAGCTCGGCACCAAGGCCACGGGAGCGCAGGAACCCGTCCTCGACCCGGGTGGCCTGCAGATCGGGCGGGGCTTTTCCGGCCCAGATCAGCAGGTTGCGGCCCGTCCGGTCGGCCAGAGCGGCGGCCTTGGCGGGGTCGTTTTCAAAGACAAGCGGCTTTTGCCGGCCAAAGAACGCCTGCAGGCGGCCGCGTTTCCACAGGCGCATCCCTGCGGCGACGTGGCCGCGCACATCCTCGCGGTAGGCGCGGACCTCGGCCTCCATCTGATCGACAGCTTCTTCGAACTGACAGAGACGGTCGCGGCACGGGTCATACCAGGCCGGAGCGAGGATCATGGCGCCGGCAAAGATCTGGGCGCGGGTCAGAACGCGGCGGCGGCGGGGGATGGGCGACTGATCGTCGGTCAGGCCCCAGCCGGCATAGAAGGGCTGTGCGAACACCACGGGGCGATGGCCCGCCAGGATAGCCTCGAAGCCAAGCTGCGAGGACACGGTGTAGACCGCCGTGGCACCCTCAAGCAGGCGCCACGGCGAGACGGGATCGCCAAGCAGCGTGACGCGGCCGGTGGCATCGGCAGCGGTGAAATGGCCGGGGCGGTGGCCGGACCGGGTTTCGGGGTGGGTCTTGATGACGATGCGGGCGGTCGGGTGATCGACCAGCGCCGCACCCAACATGCGTTGAAAGGTGCCCGGA
>JANMCI010000171.1:0-4011 GCA_031361245.1 Rhodobacterales bacterium | reverse complement strand
CCGCCCCGGCGCTGGCGAGGATCAGCGCCGCTGCACCGTCATTGATGCCGCTGGCGTTGCCGGCCGTCACCGTGCCACCGGAGCGAAAAGGCGTGGGCAGACCAGACAGGGCGTCCATCGACGTGACGCGGGGGTGTTCGTCTTTGTCGACGACCACGCCATCGCCCCGGCGCTGGGGGATCGTGACGGGCGCAATTTCGCGGCCCAGCCGCCCGCTGGCCTGTGCTGCGGCCGCCCGGGCCTGCGAGCGGTGCGCAAAGGCGTCCTGATCCGCGCGACTGACGGCAAAGTCTTCGGCGACGTTCTCGGCGGTTTCGGGCATCGAATCCGCGCCGTATTGCGCCTTGAGAACGGGGTTGATGAAACGCCATCCGATGGTTGTGTCGTAGATCTCGGCATTGCGGGAAAAGGCGCTGTCTGCCTTGGGCATCACAAAGGGCGCCCGCGACATGCTTTCAACCCCGCCGGCGATCACAAGTTCGGCCTCGCCGGACCGGATCTGCCGGGCCGCCGTCAGGACCGCGTCCATGCCAGAGCCGCAGAGCCGGTTGACCGTGGTGCCGCTGACCCCAGGGGGCAACCCCGCCAACAGCAGCGCCATGCGCGCCACGTTGCGGTTGTCCTCGCCGGCCTGATTGGCGCAGCCAAGGATCACATCGTCGACCCCGGCCCAATCGACCCCGACATTGCGCGCCATCAGGGCGCGCAGTGGGACGGCGGCCAGATCGTCCGGGCGCACCGACGACAACGCGCCGCCGAACCGGCCGATTGGCGTGCGGATGTAGTCGCAGATATAGGCATCTGTCATCTTTCGGCTCCGAAAAGATAAGGACGGTGCCCGGGCAGGCACCCGCTACCGGCCTTCTGTCTGCACTGGCCGGCCCCTAAAGTCGAGCGACGGCAACTGGCCGGCATGTGATCCAACCTTGTGAAGGCTCTTGTCGTGGCATCTGCCGGAACGCCAAGTGAACGGCCGTGTCGTCGCCGTCACGTCGCTGGTGGATCACTATTTGAACCGATGGATTAAATATAGACTTGCAAAGGCGGTCGACCGATGTCAAGTTCCCCCGCGGATCAAAGGGCCGAGCCATGGGGACTGTCAGCAAAGCGCTTGCACTTCTGGATATCCTCTCAGCGCCTCGGTCGCGTCTGGGCTTGACCGAGATTGCAAGGCTGGCCGCTTACGACAAGGCCACGACGCGCCGGTTGCTGGTTGAGTTGAAGGCGTCGGGGTTTGTCGAACAGGATGAGCTGACGCGCGACTATTTGCTGGGCCCCACGCTTTTGATGCTTGGCCGGGTTCGCGAGGAGCGGTTTCCGTTCTTTCGCATCGCTCAACCTGTCGTGCGGTCCTTGGCCGAAGCCTGTGGGGAAACCGCACATGCCAGCGAATTTGGCGGTGGGGTGATGAATTCGGTCTGCGTTCAGGCCTCCGACAAATCCAACCGCGTCATCATCGAAGTGGGCGAAAAGTTGCCCCTGCATGCCACCGCCTCGGGCATTGCCTTCCTTGCCGCGGCACCGGCGGGCGTCATGTCTGCGACCCTCGCCAAGCCTTTGGCGCGGTTCAGCGACAGGACGGAAACCGATCCCGATGCGATTGTGAAATTGGTCGGACAGGCACGGGCGCGCGGCTATTCGCAATCCGATCAGTTGAAGGAGACGGGGGTGCATTCGGTCGCAGCCGCTATCCTGAACCCGCGCCACGCCCCCGTTGGCGCCATTGCCGTTGCCATGCCCTCGACCCGCAGCACGCCCGCCATTCTGGCGCATTGCGGCGCGCTGGTGCAGGACGCAGCCGCAGAAATCTCGGCCCGCCTTTACGGTGCGGCTGCCCCCAGAAAGGTCAATTCCCATGCGTGACGCCAATTTCATCACGGAAAACAATGCCAAGCACCTGTGGCACCCGATGGCCAATGCGGGCGAGATGCGGGCCAATCCGCCACGGGTGATCTCGCGCGCCGAGGGTGTGCATATCACCGATATTGACGGACACCGGGTGGTTGACGGGGTCGGTGGGCTTTGGAACGTCAACCTTGGCTATTCGGCCAATTCCGTCAAACAGGCGATCACTGATCAACTGGCCGACCTGCCCTATTATTCCACCTTTCGCGGCACCACGAATGAACCGGTGATCGAGCTGAGCTGGGAGTTGGCGCAATTCTTCAAGCCGGAGGGGATGACGCGGTCGTTCTTCACCTCGGGCGGGTCGGACTCGGTCGAAAGCGCGCTGCGGCTGGCGCGGCAGTATCACAAGCTGAAAGGCCAGCCCGAGCGGACCAAGTTCTTTGCGCTGAAGAAGGGCTATCACGGCACCCATTTCGGCGGCGCCTCGGTCAACGGCAACCAGAACTTCCGCCGCGCCTATGAACCGCTGCTGCCGGGCGTCTTTCACCTGCCCGCGCCCTGGGACTATCGCAACCCGTGGAACATCACCGACGGCGCGGAGATCGCCGCCCGGATCGGCGCGCTGTTCGAGGATGAGATCGTTTTCCAAGGCGCCGACACCATCGCGGCCTTCATCATGGAGCCGGTCTTGGGCGCGGGCGGGGTGATCGTGCCGCACGAAAGCTTCATGCCGCTGATGCGCAAGATCTGTGACAAGCACGGCATATTGATGATCGCGGACGAGGTGATCACCGCCTTTGGTCGGACTGGCGCGTGGAGCGGCAGCCGCCTTTGGGGCGTTGAGCCCGACATGATCTGCACGGCCAAGGCCATCACCAACGGCTATTATCCCTTTGGCGCGGTGATGATCCATGACCGCATGACCGAGGCGTTCGAGACGTCGAAATCGGGCATGGCCAGCATCGGGCACGGCTATACCTATTCCGGCCATCCGGTCGGAGCGGCGGCGGCGCTGGCAGCACTGGCCGAGATGAGGCGGCTGGATGTGGCCGCCAATGCCGGGGCGCGCGGGGCGGAACTGCTGGCGGGCTTGCAGGGGCTGAAGGCGAAGCATGCGCTGGTCGGCGATGCGCGGGGCCGCGGGTTGATGTGCGCCGTCGAACTGGTGGCGGACCGGACGACCAAGGCGGCGCCGTCCAAGGACGTTGTGACCAAGGTGGCAGATGTTGCCTATGACCACGGTGCGATGGTGCGGACGTCGGGGCCGAACATCATCATCTCACCCCCCTTGATCGTCACAGCGGCTGATGTGCAGACGATCCTGAGCGCCCTTGACGCGGGTCTGACGGCGGCATCGTGACCGAGACGCTGGAACAGCGCCGCACCCGCCTGCTGGGGCCGAATGTGCGGCTGTTTTATGACCACCCCCTGCATCTGGTGCGGGGTAAGGGGACTTGGGTCTGGGACGCTGAGGGACGGAAGTATCTGGATTGCTATAACAATGTGCCGCATGTCGGCCATTGCCACCCTCATGTGACCGAAGCGATTTCCCGTCAGGCCGGGCTTCTGAACACCCATACCCGCTATCTGCACGAGGGTATTCTGGACTATGTCGAACGGCTGGTGGCGACCTTTGGCCCTGGGATCACCAGCGCGATCATGGTCTGCACCGGGTCCGAGGCGAATGACGTGGCGCTGCGGATGGCGCAGGCCGTGACGGGCCGCACTGGCATCATCGCCACCGACCACACCTATCACGGCAACACCGCCGCCGTGTCGCAACTGCCCACCACGATGCCGCCCATCGGCGGCTTTGGCGGCCACGTCCGGCATGTGCCCGCCCCCGACAGCTATCGCGGCGCGGGCGATCTGGCCCAGCAGGTCGAGGCGGCGTGTCAGTCGCTGGTCGCGTCAGGCCACGGGGTTTCGGGGATCATCCTTGACCCGTTCTTTGTGAACGAGGGGTTTCCCGATCTGCCCCCCGGCTTTCTTGACCCCGCGATTGCCGTGGTCCGCAAGCACGGCGGCGTGGTGATCGCGGACGAGGTCCAGCCGGGCTTTGGCCGGATCGGCAGCCATTTCTGGGGCCATCAGCGGGCGGGCTTTCAGCCCGACATCGTGACGATGGGCAAGCCGATGGGCAATGGCCATCCGGTCGCCTGC
>JANMCI010000131.1:0-3001 GCA_031361245.1 Rhodobacterales bacterium | reverse complement strand
GTCCACATGGGGGCGCATGGCACGCTGGAATGGCTGCCCGGCAAATCTGTCGCCCTGTCCGCCACCTGCTGGCCCGAGGCGCTGACCGCCGCCATGCCCGTCATCTATCCCTTCATCGTCAACGACCCCGGCGAGGCGGCGCAGGCCAAGCGACGGATCGGGGCCGTAACCCTTGGCCATGTCCCGCCGCCGCTGGCCGACGCTGCCCTGCCCGCAGGCTTTACCCGACTCGAGGCGCTGCTTGATGAATACTCCACCGCCGACGGCCTTGACCCCGCCCGTCGCGACCGACTGATCCGCGCCATCCGCGATGAGGCGGCCAGCCTCGGGGTTGAAGATGACCTTGCAATTCCCTCAAATGCCTCACTTTTCGAGGCGATCACCGCGATTGACCGCTTTGTCTGCGACCTCAAGGAAAGCCGCTATGGTGAGGGGTTGCACGTCTATGGCACCGCCCCGGGAGAGCGGGCGGGCCTGCTGGCTGCCCTCGCCGGTGCCTTCGTGCCCCCCGGCCCCTCTGGCTCCCCGCACCGCGGGCGCAGCGATGTGCTGCCGACCGGGCGCAACCTGTACTCGGTCGATCCCCGCGCCGTGCCCACCCGCGCCGCCCATGCTCAAGGCGTCAAGCTGGCCGAAGAACTGATCCGCCGCCATTTGCAGGACAATGGCGATTATCCGCGCGGTCTGGTGGTGGACCTCTGGGGCTCGGCCACCATGCGCACCGCGGGCGAGGATTTCGCCATGGCGCTGCACCTCGCCGGCCTTGCCCCGCGCTGGGATGAGGGGGCCGAGCGGGTCGCGGGTTTTGAGGTGCTGCCCCTGGCGCTTCTCGACCGCCCCCGCATCGACGTGACCCTGCGTGTGTCGGGCCTGTTTCGCGATATATTCCCCGGACTGGCCCAACTGTTCGAGGCCGGGGCGGAAGCCCTTGCCGCCCGTGACGAGGCGCCCGAGGATAACCCCTACACTGCCCGCTCCCCCCGCGTCTTCGCCCCGGAACCGGGCCGCTACGGCCTTGGGATCGGGGCCGATCTCGACGACTTCACCCCCGAGGCGCGCCACCGCGCTGGCGAGGCGTGGCTTGCGGCCTCCAGTTGGTCCATCGGCAAGGACGGCATCTCGGTTCCCAGCCGCGACGCGCTTGAGCTTCGGGTCAAGTCAGCCGAAGCCTTCGTCCATTCACAGGATCTCGCCGAAACCGATCTCCTTCTTGCCTCCGACTATGCGGCCCATGAGGCGGGTTTCGCCGCCGCCGTGCGCAGCCTTGGCGGCGCCGCTCCCCGGCTTTACCACCTGGACGCCTCACGCCCCGATGCCCCGCGCGCGCGCCTCCTCACCGAAGAGATCGCCCGGGTCGTGCGGGCCCGCGCCGCCAACCCGGCCTGGGCCGATGGCATGATGCATCACGGTTTCCGGGGCGGGGCCGAGATTGCCGCCACCCTCGACCACCTCGCGGCCTTTGCCCATCTCGCCGGGGCCGTGCCGCCGCATCTTTTTGACCTTTATCATGACGCTACCCTCGGCCGTGACGATCTGACCGACTTTCTCGCCCGCGAAAATCCGGCGGCCCTTGCCGCGTTGCGGGATACCTTTCAACGCCTGCGCGATGCAGGTCTTTGGATCAGTCGCCGCAACTCCATCGCCGCCGGGCTGGAGGTGCGCGGATGAGCAGCTTCGCCGTGCAAGGCTGGTGTCCCGGTGCGCTGCGTCCGATGCTGTCGGGCGACGGCCTGGTCGTGCGCATCCGGCCCCGGATGGCACGCCTCAGCCCCGAGCAGACCCGCGGCATCGCCACCGCGTCCCTGCGCCACGGCACCGGGCTCATCGACCTCTCCGCCCGCGCCAATGTCCAGCTGCGCGGCATCCGCCCCGAGGCGCATCTGGCCTTGCTGGACGATCTGGCGGCCCTCGACCTTCTTGACCCGACCGAAGCGGAAGAGCGTCACCGCAATCTTGTCGTCTCGCCCTTCTGGACCGGGGCGGGGTGGCGGCCCCTGGCCGATGCCGTGACACGCCTTCTGACTGCCCCCGATTTCGCGGACCTGCCAGCCAAATTCGGCGTGACGCTGGATCTGGCCCGCCCGATGGTCCTGCAATCGGTCTCTGCGGACATCCGGGTGGAATGGCATCAAGATGGCCTACTGATCCGCCCCGATGGCTTTGCGACCGGGGCCGTGGTGACAGGAGCGCCCGAAGCCATAAAGATGATCCGCCGGCTTTTGGAGTGGTTCTTGCAGCATGGCGTGACCGCCGGCCGCGGGCGTATGGCGGCGCTGTCGGGACGGACCCTGCCGCCGGGTTTCACCTCCCCCATGCTGGCAGAGACGCAAAGCCCCCAGCCCGGCCCCCATGATCTGGGCTTTCTCGTCGGGTTCGAATTCGGCCAGTTGCGGGCCGAGGAACTGACGGCTTTGGCGGATAACTCCATAAGAATAACTCCTTGGCGGATGATCCTCATCGAAGGTGCCTCGGCGCCTCCGGTCCTCACCGACCTGATCACCGCGCCCGCTGACCCAAGGCTTCGCGTCACCGCCTGCACCGGCGCTCCGGGCTGTCCGCAAGGGTTGCAACCAACCCGCGACCTCGCGCGCGCCCTTGCGTCACAGGTGCCGCCTGGCCAGCACCTCCATGTCTCGGGCTGTGCCAAGGGCTGTGCCCATCCGGCACCTGCCGATGTCACGCTGACCGGCACGCGGCAGGGGTTTGACATCATCCGGCGCGGCAGGGCGTCCGACCTCGCACTTGGGCCCTACACCCCGTCCATTCAACTCTTCAAGGCGATCTGATGCCCTACGCTTACGAAACCAACGGTGCGGCGATCTATCTGCAAAGCTTCGCGATGATCCGGGCCGAATCCGACTTGACCGGCTTTACGCCCGAGGAAGAGGTGGTTGCCGTCCGCATGATCCACGCCGCTGGCATGGTGGATCTCGCACCGCACATCCGCTTTTCGCCCGACATGGCCATCCTTGCCCGCGCCGCGTTGGAGGCAGGTGCCCCG
>JANMCI010000092.1:0-25532 GCA_031361245.1 Rhodobacterales bacterium | reverse complement strand
GGTCCAGCGCAAAGGGAATTGGCGTTCGGGCCTTGGTTGGCCGCAGGATTTGTGCTGAATTGGCTGTGGCTTATCTGGCAAAGCTACCAGATCGCATGAGGGCCGCGATCAGTACAGTCCGTCGATTTCCACCGGCAAGGTGCGCGCAGGCGGTCGTGCCGCGCGGTTCGCAGGCCGCGCCTTACCGGGTTTGAGCTCGATCGGGTTCACCTCGATGGACCTCAGACGCTGAAAGCGCTGATCGGCGACCACGGCCACGTCACTGCCGTTGCGCAGGATGGTGGCGCGCAAGAAGACATAGAGCGTCTGTTTGTGGCGCTCTTCGGATTTGTTGCGGAACAGACCGCCCAAAATGGGCAAGCGGCCAAGGCCCGGCACTTCAGAGCCGACCATCGTCCTGTTGTCGCTTATCAATCCGCCCAGAACGATTGTGCCGCCATTGTCGGCGATGACGGTGGTCTGGATGCTGCGCCGGTTGGTTACCAGATCCGCCGCCCCTGCCACGGTCGTGTTGGTCAGCGACGACACTTCCTGCGACACGTCCAGCTGGACGGCGTCCCCCGAATTGACGCGCGGCAGTACTTTCAGCGTGATGCCGACATCGCGCCGCTCAATCGTGGTGAACGGATTCGATCCGGTGCCATCGGCGCTAAAGCTGCCGGTGCGGAACGGCACGTTCTGGCCGACCACGATTTCGGCCGGCTGGTTGTCAAGCGTCGTGATCGACGGGGTGGAAAGCAGGTTGGCTTTGTTCGATTGGCCAAGGGCCTGTATCAGGATGCCGTAATCGTCCCCCCGCGCCAGGCCGACCGACAGCCCGCCCGGGGCCAGGGCATTGGCTTCGCTCACACCCAGCAGCGTCAGGATATTCTTGAGGGCGGGCCCCGAGTTGGAAAAGGACGTGGCCGCGAACCCGCCCGGCGGCGTCGTCTTGCCAAAGCCAAGTTGCAGCCCAAGCTCTTCAGAGATGTCGCCGGACACCTCGACGATCGCGGCCTCGATCAGCACCTGCGGGCGGCGTTGATCCAGTTGCGTGATCAGATTGGCAATGTCGGCCAGCATGGATTGCCGGGCACGGACCACGATGGAATTGGTTTCGACCACCGGTTCTATGGTCACGCTGTCGGCGGACCCGCTATCGACCGGGGGCATGTAGGTCTGCGTCTGGGCGGTTTGCTGGGCGTTTGGATCTGTGCTGGCATTGGGATCGACCTGACCTTCGGTCGAGGACGTCGCGGCAGGCTCGGCAAGGGCCTGTGCAACCGGATTGGTCGCGCTGACCGACGCCCCGACCAGACCGCGCAGCACATTTGCCAGCGACGTCGCGTCGGCAAACCGCAGCCGGTAAACCTGCGTGAAAAGGACGGTCGAGTTCTGCGGGCGTCCCTTCACATCCAGATCCGCAACGATCCGCATGACCAGATCGTGGGTTGCCGCGTCAGAGCGCAGGATCAGCACATTGGCATGCGGATCGACCGTCAGCCGCGGGGCGTTCATCCCCTGCGGCTCGCCCAGAACAGCCTGCACCGCGATCCCAACTTCGCTGGCATCGGCATTTCGGATCCGGATCGAATAGACGTCCTGCGCGCCGCCGCTGTCCAGCGACCGGGCAATGGCTTCGATCTTGGCGACGTTTTCAGCGGTGTCCGTGATGATCAGCGTGTTGGTGTCCGGCACCGCCTCGATGTAGCCAAAGCTGGCGACGAGGGGGCGAAAGGCCTCGGCGGCGGTGGCGGCGGGGAAGGTGTTGAGCTTGACCAGCTGGGTGATCACGTCAAGCTTGCCCGGCGTTTCTCCGGTGCCGACCAGACCGCCGCCTTCCTTGACGACATCTTGCATGACGATCCGCCAGAATTTGCCTGACGGCACTGCCGCAAGCCCGTTGACCGACAGCAGCGACTGGAAAAGCTCCCAAACCTCGGATTCGTTCAAAGGTGTGCTGGACAGGACAGTGACCTGACCCGCGACGCCGGGGTCCAGCACGATGGTCCGTTTCGTGATCCGCGCCACTTCCTCCGCCACCGTCCGGATATCGGCATCGCGCAGGTTCAGCACATAGGTGCCGTCCGGCAGCGCGGTCTGACTGACGGTCTGGTCCGCTGACTGGGCCTGCAGGACACTCGCCATTCCCATGAGCAAACACAGGCAGACGAGCAGCGTCTGCAGCGGTTTGACCAGGGTAAGGGCGCGATCCATTCGGCGATCCATTCGGCGGTCCATTCGGGGGTCTTCGGTTCAGGGTTGGTCTGGCATGGTGACGGTTGGCCCGGCAGTTGTGTTCATCATATCGGTTTGCGGCATGTTGGAGGGATCCTCGGCAGTCAAAGGCGCATTTGGATCGATGTCGACCTGATCCTGCATAGCAGGTTCGCCAGGTTCCTGCGCGGCGCCATCTTGCGGAACTGCATCAGGCAACTCTTCGGGAAAGCTCAACATTTCCTCTTGGCCGTCACGGCCAATCCAGACCTTGTCGGCTTCGATGCGCACCAGCATGCCGCCATCGGGCAACCGGTCTCCGACGGCAAAGCCCTCCGCCTCGCCACCGTCAAAGCTCAGCATGACACGCGACAGGCCAGGGTCGTCGCGCAACAGAATGCCCTGCAAGACCAGCGTCCCGCCGTCGATCATGGCTGCCTGGGGCGCATCGGGCAAAGGTGCGGCCTCGGCCGGAACGGCCGCTCCGAACGGCATGAAATCAAGGATCGGCCGCAAGCTGACCCTTGGCGCGGAACCGTCAGAGGGTTGCCGCGGCGCCCTTGCCCCTGCCGCAACCGGCGGATCAAGCACCATCGGGACGGCCTCTGACAACAAAAGGCCGATCATCAGAAGGCCGGCGGCAAGAACGCCACCCCAACCCCGCGAGATGCTCGCCATCGCTGTCAAATGCTGCCCTCCGTCTGCTGCGCCACAAACCCGGTCACACGCGCACCCGCGCCGCCACCCACTTCATTTACCATAACATCCAATTGGATCAGACTTCTATCCGCACTTGGTGTGGCGACAACCTTGACATCGAAATCGCGTCCCATCTGCCGCACTACCCCGTCCGCAGCGACCATTCCCAAGGTCAGTTCCGCCAGCCGGTTCTGGGCCACAAGGGCTGCAGCCGTCCGGATCTCCAGCGCGGCTACCCGCTGGACGTTCGCTTCGGTGGCCTGCAGAAAGCTGACGGCTGTGATTGCAAGCAAGGCCAGGGCGATCAGGGCCTCCAGCAGGGTAAAGCCGGTCCTCGGGCTGCGGCGGCTCATGGCATGGCCTCGGGCGTTGCGCGCAACCCGTCGAACCGCAGCACGGTGCTGGCCTCTGCCGAGCGAAGCTGCAGCTGAAACGGTGTCGAGGTTCCATCGGCCATCAGCAGAAAGGTCGCACTGGTCGGGTCGGCAAAAGAGGTGTTGGTCAGTTTCTGCCATGGCGGCGCACTCTCGGTCCCCATTGGATACACGCGGTAGCCGTCCGGACCGATGTCCAGACGTTCGTCCCGCCCGCTGACCAGCGCCCGGTCCGAGGCGGCGGTGATCACCAGTGCCAGACCTGCGGCGGAAGCGGTCAGGTCATTCTCCGTGCGCCCGCCGCCCAGACGCAACATCAGCGCACCGGTCGTGACCGCGATGATCGACAACACGACAAGAACCTCGACCAGGGTCAGGCCGGCGTCCGCAATTCGTCTTTTGCAACGGGACATGCAGATCATGTCAATCGGTTGTCACCAGGCCATTCGTCAGATCGGCATCGATCCCGTCACCGCCGGGCGCGCCATCCGCGCCAAAGGACATCAGGTCGAATGCGCCCTTCTTGCCGGGTGTGATGTAGATATAGGGGTTGTCCCAAGGGTCCACCGGCAGACTGCCAAGATAGCCGCCTTCCGCCCATGCCGTGGGAACCGGCGAAAGCGTGGGGCGGTGCACCAATGCGTCCAGCCCCTGCTCGGTCGTCGGATACGCCTTCGCATCCAGCCGGTACAACTCCAGCGCGGCAGCCAGTGTCCGGATATCGGACTTCGCCACGGTCACACGGGCCTCGTCGGGGCGACCGATCACATTCGGCACGATCAGCGCCGCAATGATTGCGATGATGACCAGCACGACCATCATTTCGATCAAGGTCACGCCAGAGTCGCAGCGTCGCCGATGCGCTGACTTGCGCTGCCAAAGCCTGAGCATAGTGTTCCCCCACTTTTGCCGACTGGATTCTTTGTCCATAAGGTTCGAACGATGATTCCTTCGCAAGACAGAGGAAGTATATCGGTAAACTGCAATAAACCAGAGGTGGTTGGGATCAGATGGGAATGCCGAGGATGTGGTCGATCACGAAGTCGCGCCGGACTGCGCGCAGTCAGGTCGTGCCGGTGCCGTCCGAAAAGCTTCTGATCCTCAGCCTGACCCTGCCAAGGCTTGCCGCATCCCAACGCAATGCCGCGGCGCTGTTCGCTGCCGAACCCTTCATTGCGCAACCCCTTGAAGACATGCATTTAGTTCTGGGCCCGCAGCTGGGTCCGTCCCCGTCCGACCCTTGGCTGGCAGCAGTCATGACCGAACAGGCCTATGCGGCCCTGATGGCCGAACATGCCGGCCACCGGGCCCGGCTTGTTCCGGACGTGCTGTTGTTGCCGCGCCCGCCCGAAGGGCAGTGGACCGTGGCCCGGCAAGGCGAGCGGATTCTTGCCAGACTTCCCGACGGCACGGGGTTTGCCGCGGCCAGTTCCGGCTTTCGGGCGGTCTGGGGACAGTCGGGGCGGCCAGCCCTGCGCTGGCACCACGGTGCACCGCTGGCCGATCTGCCGATTGCCAGCCAGGAAAACCTGCCCCTGCCGCTTGCGCCCGAACCCTTGCTTGCGAGCTTTGATCTGGCGGCCAACCGGGTGCCCGACTGGCGCCAGCCCAGCCGGCTTGCCGCTTTGGCGGCGGTGCTTGTGCTTGGGATCGGCGGCTATCTGGGACTGCTGGCCTATGAAGCGCACCGTCTGACCCTGGCGGCAGACGCCAACGAGGCGCAGGTGCGGCAGGTGTTGACGGATCGCGGCATCCCGGTCGGAACCTCGGTCGACGCCGCCGCCGCCGAGCTCATGCACAGCATTGACACCGGTGGGTCGCCGGGGTTTCTGGCGCTGCTCAGCTATGCGTTCGACGCATTGGCCGTCCAATCGGGGACCGTGACGTTGCAGGACCTGAGCTATGACGACAAAAGTGGCCGCCTCAGCCTGACTTTGGTCGCCCCCGAGCTTGGCACGCTGCAGGACGCCTCGGCCTTGCTGGACAAGGCCGGGTTTCAGACCGACCTCGGGACTTCGACGATCAGCGATGGGCTGGCGCGCGCCACGGTCAATGTCACGCGCGAGGCGGCCGGATGACCTATGTGACATTGCCTGAAAGCCTGACCCTGCGCTGGGCCGCGCTCAGTCCGCGCGAGCGGCTGTTGATCACGGTCGCTGCCGGCGTGCTGGTGGCGATGGTGCTGCTGGTTGCCGTCTGGCAGCCGCTGCGGACCGCTCAGACGGACGAGCTGGACCGGATCGCGCGTTACGACCGGATGCTTCTGGCCCTCTCGCAGTTACCTGACGGCGGGGCGCCGGTCTCTGACCTCAGACCGATTGCCACCATCATTGCCCAGACCGCCGAGGCGCAGGGGCTGGTCATCCAGCGGCTGGACACTCCCGCACCCGATGCAGCCGGGCCGGACATCGCAACGGTCAGTCTGCAGGACGTGTCTTTCGAGACGCTGGTGCTGTGGATTGACGGGCTTGGCCGCAACAGCGGTCTGATCGTGAACTCAGCCATGGTAAGACGGACCGAAGTGCCTGGCACTGTCGCGGCCGAACTGTCACTTCAAAGGGCGACCCCATGAACGAAATGCCACGCCAAGTCCTGCCTTACGCCTTTGCGCGCGACCGGGGGGTCGTGCTGCTGCCCGGGCCGGATGGGCTGAGCTGCGCCTATCAACCGACGACGCCCTCGATGACCCTGATCGAGGTGCTGCGGCTGACCGAAGGCAAGGTCGAACTGGTCCCCATGGCGCCGCAGGACTTTGCCCGGGCTCTCGCCCAGACCTACCGCGACAATGCCTCGGATGCGTCGGCTGCGGCCGGGGCGCACGAGGATCTGGTGTCGCTGGCCGACAGCGCGGCCGTTGTGGACGACCTGCTGGACCAAAGCGACGACAGCCCCGTCATCCGGCTGATCAACGCCCTGCTGCTCGAGGCGATCCGCGAGCGGGCGTCGGATATCCATATCGAAACGCAGGAAAAGCGTCTGGTCGTGCGCTTTCGCATCGACGGTGCCCTGCGTGAGGTTTTGTCGCCCCGCCGTGCGCTGGCACCCCTGCTGGTCAGCCGCATCAAGATCATGGCGCAACTCGACATTGCCGAACGCCGCTTGCCGCAGGACGGACGGGTGTCGTTGCGCGTCGGCGGGCATGAGGTTGACGTGCGTGTCTCGACCTTGCCCTCCCAGCACGGCGAGCGGGTGGTGATGCGCCTGCTGGACCGCGGCTCCGCGCAACTGGGGCTGGACCGTCTGGGGATGGGGGACCGTGATGCCGCGGTTTTCGCCGAATTGCTGGCGCGCCCGGACGGGATGCTGCTGGTGACCGGCCCGACCGGTTCGGGCAAGACCACCACGCTTTATGCCGCTCTGGATGCGCTGAACAAGCCGGGCCACAACATCATGACGGTCGAGGACCCGATCGAATATGCGCTGGAGGGCATCGGCCAGACCCAGGTCAATGCGCGCACCGACCTGACCTTTGCCCGCGGTTTGCGCGCCATCCTGCGGCAAGACCCCGACATCATCATGGTGGGCGAGATCCGCGACCAGGAGACGGCGCAGGTTGCTGTCGAGGCGTCGATGACCGGGCATTTCGTCCTCTCCACCCTGCACACCAACACCGCAATTGGTGCCGTTTCCCGGATGGTCGACATGGGGGTTGAACGCTATCTTCTGGCCCCGATGCTGGCAGGCGTCGTGGCGCAGCGGTTGGTCCGGCGCCTGTGCCCGACCTGCCGCGCCCCGGACACGGCCACCGAAAACGACGTGCGCCTCATGGCCGGGCTGATCGAAATCGGCCACCCGGTGCACCGCGCCAATGGCTGCCCGGACTGTCAGGGTCAGGGCTACTTCGGCCGCACCGGCGTCTACGAAGTCGTCCAGATCACCCGCACCCTGCAAGGCATGATCCACGCCGGCGCGTCCGAGGCGGACCTGACGGCAGAAGCCCGCCGCAACGGGCCCTCCCTCTTGCAGGACGGCCTTCGGCTGATCGACGAAGGACAAACCACGGTCGAGGAAATCGCCCGCGTGGCACGGGAGGTCTGATCATGCCGGGCTTCCGCTATCAGGCAACTGATACGCGCGGAAAGGTACAGGCCGGCGTGCTCGAGGCGGCGACAGCCAGTGCCGCCCGCCTTGCCATCCGCGAGCGCGGCCTTGCCCTCATTTCGCTGAACGCCGAGGCCGGTCGGACCGAGCGGCTGTCGCTGCGCAATCTGACGCTGGTGACGCGGCAGCTTTCGACCCTGACCGGCTCGGGCCTGCGCATCGAAGAGGCGTTGCTGACCATTGCCAAGGGCCAGCCTCCCAAGGTGGCAGCGGTGATCCAGGACATTCGCACGGCGTTGACCGAGGGCCGGACGCTGGCGGACGCCCTTGGCGATCATCCCGACAGCTTTTCAGAATATTACCGCGCCTCGGTGCGCGCCGGCGAACAGGCCGGACGGCTGGACAAGGTCCTTGGCCATCTGGCGGTCTTTGTCGAAAACCGCGCCCGCAACCGGCAGACCGTGATGCTGGCACTGCTCTATCCGATGCTTCTGGGGATTGTCAGCCTCAGCATCGTGACCATGCTGATGGTCTATGTCGTGCCGGACATCGTCAAGGTGTTCACTGACCGCGGGGCCGCGCTGCCGTTTCTCACCCGGGTGCTGATCGGGGTCAGCGGCTGGGTGCGCAGCAGCGGCCCCTTCGTGGCGCTGGCCCTCCTGATTTGCGTGCCGCTCGGGATCTGGTGGATCCGTCAGCCCCGGAACCGCCAGCGACTGGACCGGGTGCTGGCGACCGGTTGGCTGACCCGGCGTCTGGCCCAGCGCATGAATGCGGCGCAATTTGCCGGAACCCTCGCCACCCTGGTGCAAAGCGGCGTGCCGATGGCTTCGGCGCTGGATGCGGCCGGCGATGCCACGCCCAACCTGCATATCCGCGCTGCCGTCGCCGCCCTGACCCAGAAGGTCCGTCAGGGCAGCCCGCTCAGCCGGGCGATGGAGGAGGCCGACAATTTTCCGCCCATGCTGATTGCCATGGTCGCAAGCGGCGAGGCGAATGGCCGTCTGGGCGAGGCGCTGGACCATGCCGCAACCGACCAGCAGCGCGACCTTGACGCCTGGGTTCGCGCCGTGGTTGCCTTGGTCGAGCCCGGCATATTGCTGGTGATGGGCGGGCTCGTCATGACGATCGTTCTGGCTATTCTGCTGCCAATCGTTTCAATGAACACGCTCGTGGGCGGATGACATCGCGCGCGCTGTTCCGGGAGTTATCATGATGACAAGCGACAGGGTTGCGACCACGCAAGGCGTCTCCGGCGCGGTGTCGCGGCGCGGTTTCGTGACCGCTCTGGGGGGCGTGGCCCTGACGGCGCTGACCGGGTGCGGCCCCGGTGGCAGTCCGTTTGCTGCCCGTCCCGGCAGCGGCGCCGGGGCGACCGGCGCGTTCGCGCTGCTGCCTTTGACCGGCGATGCCGCGGCACTGGGGCAGGACATGGCGCGCGCCATGTCGCTCGCCGCCGCCGGCCTGACCTTGCCAGTTGCTCTGGACGCCGGCGACAGTCCCGAGGCGGCCGCAGCCGCCGCCAAGACGGCGATCGAGGGTCATGCCAGACTGATCCTCGGCCCGTTGCGCGCCGATCAGGTGCCTGCGGTTCTGGAAGTGGCAGGCGACGTGCCGGTCCTGACCTTCTCGAATGACGAGAACCTTGCCGGCAGCGGTGTGTTCATCTTTGGCGTGACGCCGGCGCAATCGGTGGCGACCATGTTCAGTTACGCCAAGGCCCAAGGTGCGCAGCGGGTCGCGATGGTGGCCGCCGACACGCCTTATGGCCGCTCCGCCGGTGCTGCGGCGCAAGCCTTTGCCGCCGCGGGCGGGCTGAACCTTTCGGCCACCCTGTTGCGCGATCCGGCCAGATCCGGCCTTGCCGGCGCGCTGCGCGACGCAAGCGGCGGCGTGATGCCCGAGGCCGTCTTCCTGCCCGATCGCGGTGCCGCCCTGCAGGCATTTGCCCGCGGGCTCAAAGGCAGCGGGGTGCAGATCATGGGCAGCACGCAATGGGGCCTTGGCGCCGATGCCGAGGTTCTGAGCAACCCCGACCTTGACGGCGCCTGGTACGCGGCCCCCGCACCCGATCCGTTCCAGAATTTCGCCAACCGCTTTCTGGGGTCGTTCGGCACCACGCCCGGATTTGTGACGGCACTTGGCCATGATGCAGCACAGGTGGCGATGGAGCTTGGCGCCTCCGGCAAGATGTCGCGCAAGGGCCTGCTGCGGGCCGAGGGGTTCAACGGTGCCCTTGGCCATTTCAAGTTCCGCCCCGACGGGCGCTGCACCCGCGATCTCAGCGTGCTGGCGCTGAAGGAGGGTCGGGTCGTCGCTCTGGGCGAGGTCACCGACACATGAGCCTTCCTGCCGCCCGCCCGCCCACCTCCGGCATGACGCTGGTCGAGGTGCTGGTGGCGCTGGCGGTCTTTGCCGTGATCGGCACCGCGGCCTTCGCCATGCTGGACCAGACACTGCGCAGTGAACGATTGGCCGGCGCCCGTCTGGCCCGGCTGGTCGAGATTCAGCGGACCATGCGCGTCCTGTCGATCGACACCCTGCAGGCAATCTCCGGCAGCGTGACGCAAGATGGCTCCGCCCTCAGCTTTCTGCGTCGCGGTGCGGTGCTGGGGGGCGGCGGCCCTGCCGTCGAAGGGCTTGTCGTGCGCTATTCGCTGGAGGGCTCCACCTTCATTCGGGAGATCGGCGCGCCGGGGACGGAACCGGCCCGGCAGTCCTTGCTGACCGATGTTGTCTCTGCCCGGTGGCAGCTTGTCCAGTCCGGTGGATACCTGTCCGCCGCATCGAGGGCCGAGGGGACAGAGGGCCTTGATCTGGTGCTGGACCTCTCCGGCGACCAAAGGCTGCGAGGGCTTTTCCCGGTCCCGCATGACCTGACAAAGCCGTCATCGCCATGAAACGCCCGGCCGCTGAAAAAGGTGTGGTTCTGGTCACGATCCTTGTCGTCATGGCTCTGTGCGTCACAGTGATCGTGGCCATGACCACGGCCTCTGAACGCTCCACCCGCGCGACCTTGGGGGATCTCGAGGCCGGTCAGGCCCGCGCTCTGCTGACAGCAGGCGAGGCGGGCGCCGTGTCGGCTTTGCTGCTGGACCTCGCGAACCCGCCCGAAGCCGATGGCCTCAGCGAAGCCTGGGCGCGGCTTGCCCAGTCCGATGTCTCGATCAGCGGCGGCAGTTTCTCGCTGGAAATCTGGGACGAGGCGGCGCGTTTCAACCTGAACACCCTGACCGCGGACACCGCCTGGTCGCGCCAGATGATTGGCAACATCGTCGCGGTCACGGGACTTAATCCCGAAGTGGCCACGCGGATTGCCGCCGCCCTCAAAGGGGGCAAGCCGCTCTTGCAGATCGAGGACCTTGCCTCGCGTGCGGGCCTTGCCGCCGGAGAGATTGCGGCGCTCGCACCCTTTGCCACCGCCACGCCCGATCTGAGTGGCGGCGTGAACATCAACACCGCATCGCTGGCCCTGCTGTCGGCTCTGTTGCCCGACCCCGGCAGCGTCGACATCATCGTGACCGAACGGAAAACCAGACTGATCACGCCTGACACCCTGCAGCGGCTGGGTCTGGTCCTGCCGGAAGGGTTGACGCTGCGCTCCGACGTGTTCGGTCTGAAGATCGGGGTATCGTCCGGTGCCTCGCAACTGACCGCGTTCTCGACCATCCACCGCTGGCGTGACCCCAAGGGCCGCGCCCATGCCGTCGTCTCGGCCCGCAAGTTCGGCCGCCTCTGACGCCAACGTGCTGCACAAACCCCAGGGTCGAAGCTGCCCGTGCAACCGTCCGACCCGACCAATCCGGGCACTTTTAAAGCGCAAGGCGTGCCGCCGCATAAACTCAGCCCATCAACCGATAAACTCCCGGTCTAGGAAGGGACGCCATCGCCCCCCTATGACTTCGGATTACCAGGAAATCAAGCGTTTTTAGAGACTTGCTTTCCCCATGATGCTATCAAGTTTTCGTGGCGGACCACCTGATCGCAGGGTGTCCCTTTCTGGCCCGAACCCGAAAACCCTAATGCGCCGGCCGCGAATGCGGCCCCGAGACGGAGGATTTCTGATGGCGACTTACACCCTTAACGTGAACGGCAAGGATCATGTCGTGACCGTCGCTAACCCCGAGATACCCCTGCTCTGGGTGCTGCGGGATCATCTTGGCATGACCGGGACCAAATTCGGTTGCGGGATCGAGATCTGCGGCGCGTGTACGGTTCTCGTGAACGGCCAGCCCGAACGCTCCTGCGACCTCAGCGTCCAGGAGGCGGCGGGCCGTGCGATCATGACCGTCGAAGGCTTGGCCAAGGACGCTCAGGGGATGCAAGCGCAGGCCGCATGGGTCGAACATCAGGTCCCGCAATGCGGCTTTTGCCAGTCCGGCATGCTGATGGCCACAGTCGGCGCCATGAAGGCTGGCCATCATGGCAGCGAAATCGGCGGTGAGTTGAGCAACATCTGCGTCTGCGGAACCTATTCGCGGATCGGCAAGGCCATCCGCTCGCTTTGACCCCGGCAACATCCTCACACAACGGGAACACCATCATGCACGACAATGACGCTGTCGATGACGCCCGGACCACACTGGGCCGTCGCGAGTTCATCCGCAACACCACCGGGGCGCTGCTCGTGCCCTTTGCCCTCAGCCTTGGCGGGCGTGGCGCGCAAGCGGCCGCGGTGCCGGGCACCGGACAGATCGGTGCCTATATCCGCATCGATACCAGCAACATCGTCACGGTGGTGCTTGGCTCCAGCGAGATGGGGCAAGGGATCCTGACTGGATTGGCCCAACTGGTGGCCGAAGAGATGAACCTGAACTGGGCGCAAGTCCGCGCCGAACATGCGCCGGCCTCGACCCTGTGGCCCAATCCCTATGGCAACCCGATCTTCGGGGCGCAACTGACCGGCGGCAGCACCAGCACGCGCGGCTGGTATGGCCCGCTGCGTCTGGCCGCAGCCATCGCCCGCGACACGCTGATTGCGGCGGCTCAGGCGCAATATGGCGGCACATGGACGCTGGCTGCGGGCGGCAAGCTGAAAAGCGGCACCCGCACCGCGACCTTTGCCGATGTGGTGCAAACCGCCGCCACCCTGACCCCGCCGGCCAGTGCCACACTCGCCACCACCACCAGGTTCATCGGCAAAAGGATGCCACGTCTGGACATTCCGGCCAAGGTTGATGGCTCGGCCGTGTTCGGCATGGATGTGATCGTGCCGGGGATGAAATTCGCCAGCGTGGTCCACAGCCCGATCCTCGGCGGCACGGTCAAGACCATGCCCGCGACCCCGCCGGGGACGAGGCTTGTCAATCTGGGCAACGCCGTCGGTGTTGTTGCCAGCGACACCTGGACGGCGATGCGGGTTGCGCGCGGTCTGGCCACTGCGGTTGCGTGGAACCCTCCGCCCAATCTCGACGCGGTGGATACGGTGGCCATATCGGCCAACGCCAAGGTACTGGTCCGCTCCAAGACGGCAACAGTCTTTGTCGCCGAAACCAAGGGCAGTCCGGTCATCGGGACCACAGCCCGCAAGATCGACGCGACCTATGAGCTGCCCTTCCTCGCCCACGCGACGATGGAGGTGCTGAACTGCACGGCCTCGGTCACGTCCACATCGGTGGAAATCTGGGCACCGACCCAAGGCCAGCAATTCATCATCCCGACTGCCGCCGCGATCACCGGCGTAGCACCGGACAAGATCAGTGTGCACACCACCTTCATGGGTGGCGGACTGGGCCGCAAATTCGAAAGCGACTTCGTGGCCCAGGCCGTCACCATCTCGAAAGCGGTCGGCGCCCCGGTCAAGCTGACATGGTCGCGCGAACAGGACTTCGGCAATGACAAGTACCGCCCCTATGCCCTGATCCGGGTTCGGGCGTCACTGGGCACCCAAGACGGACTGGCCAATCTGATCTACCGCAACGTCTCTGGCTCGATCAACATCCAGCGCGGCTCGATCCCCGGCAACAACCCCGAGGATACCGGTGCCGTAGCGGGTGCGGTGAATTTGCCCTACCGGATTGGCGCCAAGAGGATCGAGTTCGTGCCGCTGCTGCCCTGCGACATTCCCCTGGGGTACTGGCGCTCGGTCGGCGAAAGCTACAACACCTTCGCCGTTGAAAGCGCGATTGACGAGCTTGCTCTGGTCGGCGGTCTGGACCCGTTGGCGTTCCGCAAGACCCTCGTCAGCGGGGCAGGCGGCAATCCAAGGGCGCTTGGCGTGCTGGCCGCCGTCGAAAGCCTCAGCAACTGGTCCAGCCCGCCGCCGTCGGGCAGCGCCCGCGGTGTGGCCTTGCTCAGCGGCTTTGGCAGCTACCTCGCCCTTGTGGCCGAGGTGCGGCAGGCCGTGGACGGCAAGGTTCAGGTCAGCAGGATGTTCTGCGCCATTGACTGTGGCGTGGCCGTCAATCCCGGTTCGATCGAGGCGCAGATGGAGGGTGGCATCGTCCACGGCCTGTCCGCGACCCTGTGGGGGCAGATGACCTTTGTGCAGGGCAGACCGCAGACCGGGAATTTCAGCACCTACCCCATGCTGCGGTATGGCCAGATGCCACAGGTGGCGGTGAAAATCGTTCCCAGCACCGCGGCTCCGGGCGGCGTGGGGGAAACCGGCGTGCCCTGTGTCGCCCCTGCCGTCGCCAATGCCTGGGCGCGGCTGACCGGCAACCGCCAGCGCAGCCTGCCGTTCTATCCCGGCACCCGGATGGGCGAAGGCTGAGCGTGACACCACCGCGCCCGGTGCAAACCGGGCGCGCCTTTCCTGTCCCGACCGGCGGTGGCCTCAGCCGTCCTTACGCCTGCGATGCGGACCTTCAGCCGCTATGGACGTTGGTGCCCCACTCCGCGCAGCGCTGCGCCAGATCCTCGGGAAAAGGCTTGTCGGTAAAGACTTCCCCGATCTCGCTCAGCGAGGCCAGCCGGGCAGGGGCCGAGCGTCCCAGCTTGGAATGGTCGCAGACCAGAAACACCCGCCGCGCCTGACGGATGATGGTTTTTGACACCCGGACTTCGGCCAGATCGAAATCCAGCAGGTCGCCGTCTGCGTCCAGCGCCGACGCGCCGATGACGGCGTAGTCGACCTTGAACTGTTCAAAGAACTGCGTCGTCAGTTCCCCCACCAGACCGCCGTCAGAGCGTCGGAATGCCCCGCCCGCCACCATGATCTCGCAGCCCGGATTGGCGACCAGAATGTTGGCGACGTTCATGTTGTTGGTGATGACCGTGATATTGCGGTGATGCAAAAGCTCGCGCGCGACCGCCTCGGTCGTGGTGCCGATGTTGATGATGAGCGAGCAGTTGTCGGGAATGGCCGCCGCACAGGCCTTGGCGATCGTCGCTTTGGCCGCCTCGTTCATGGTGCGGCGGGTCTCATAGCCCAGATTGGTGACCCCGGTGCGCGGCACCGCACCGCCATGCACCCGGTCCAGCAGGCCCGAATCGGCCAGTTCGGTCAGATCGCGGCGGATGGTCTGCAGCGTGACGTCGAACCGTTGCGCCAGATCCTCGACGACCACCCGGCCATCGGCCCGTGCGATCTCGACAATTTCACTCTGCCGAAAGCTTAATGGCAAACTGGCGTCCCTTCGAGGTTCCGCCGAAAGCGGACCCCATCTTTCAAACAAGTCGCAGCCCCGATCAAGGCCGAAACGTCGCCGCACCGCGACATCCGCCATGCTGCGTCGCAGCGCGAATTTGCGCGGTTTTCGGGATTATCGAAAGTTTTCAAGGGGTCTTCCACGATTTTCGCGGTGAAATGTTCGTTTTTTGGAAAATCGCGCTAAAACGAATATTTTCGTTGACCAAGGCCCCTGTTTGACGCAGTGTCGTGGCCGCTAGGGGGGAGCTTGGCGTGACGTCAGAACACCAGCCAGAAACGGTCGATCTCTTCGTCATCGGTGGCGGGATAAACGGCTGCGGCATTGCCCGCGATGCCAGTGGCCGCGGTCTCACCGTCGTGCTGGCCGAACAGGGCGATCTGGCGCAGGCGACCTCGTCGGCCTCGACCAAGCTTTTTCACGGCGGCTTGCGCTATCTGGAGTATTTCGAGTTCCGACTGGTCCGCGAGGCGCTGGAAGAGCGTGAGACCCTGCTGGTCGCCATGCCGCATATCTCGTGGCCGATGCGCTTTGTGCTGCCCTATCATCCCGACATGCGCTTTGAAGTCGAAACGCCGACGGGCAAGGTGATGGCCCGTCTGATGCCATGGATGCGCGGTCGCCGACCGGCCTGGCTGATCCGGCTGGGGCTGTTCATGTATGACACGCTGGGCGGGCGCAAGATCCTGCCCGCGACCCGCACGCTGGACCTGACAACCGATCCCGCCGGTGCGCCTTTGCAAAAGCGCTTCACCCGGGCCTACGAATACTCCGATTGCTGGGTCGAGGATTCCAAACTTGTCTCGCTCAACGCCCGCGACGCGGCCCTGCGCGGCGCTGTGATCCTGACCCGCACCCGCGTGGTCAGCGCCGTGCGGGAGGGCGATCTGTGGCGCGTGACAACCGAAGGTCCGCAGGGTGCCGCCACCTACACGGCGCGCGCCCTTGTCAATGCCGGCGGCCCCTGGGTCGAGGACATCATCCGCAACGTCGCCCGCATCAACTCTGCCGAAGGGGTGCGGCTGGTGCGGGGCAGCCATATCGTCACCCGCAAGCTTTACGATCACGACCGCTGCTACTTCTTTCAGGGCAGCGACGGGCGGATCATCTTTGCCATTCCGTATGAACAGGACTTTACCCTGATCGGAACCACCGACAATGACCACAAGGGCCCGCCCTCCGCTGCCGTCTGCACCGATGAAGAGCGCGATTACCTCTTGACCTTTGCCAGCCAGTATTTCGCCAAACCCGTGACCCGTGACGACGTGGTCTGGACCTATTCCGGGGTGCGCCCGCTTTACAACGACGGCGCAACCTCGGCCACGGCGGCCACCCGCGACTATGTGTTGTCGCTCGATCAGACCGGCGCGCCCCTGCTGAACGTCTTTGGCGGCAAGATCACGACCTATCGCCGTCTGGCCGAAGGCGCGCTTGCCAAGCTTGCCCCCTTTTTCCCTGCCGCCAAGCCTGCATGGACCGCCCGCGTCCCGCTGCCCGGCGGCAACTTCCCACATACCGGTGTTGCCGCGCTGACGCAGGAGCTGCAGACCCGCTTTCCCTTTCTCGGCCCCTATTGGGCCGCCCGCCTGATCCGCGCCTATGGCACCGAGGCCGCGACCCTGCTGGGGAGTGCCACCACAGCCGCCGATCTGGGCCAGGATTTCGGCGCCACTTTGACCGAGGCCGAGGTGCGCTGGCTCATGACCCACGAATTCGCCGTCGCGGCCGCCGACGTGGTCTGGCGGCGCACAAAACTTGGCTTGCGGCTCAGCGCAGCGCAAATAGCACAGCTTGAGGTCTTCATGTCGGGTATGATATCCCACGGGGCCCTCAGCCCCGCGGCGCAGTGAGGGAACGGCATGTCGATTGAACTTCAATCCGTAGCACGGGTGGTCAAGGGGCAGACCTACATTCAGCCCACCAGCCTCGTTCTGGAAAACGGCACGATGAATGTGCTGTTGGGGCCGACGCTGTCGGGCAAGACCTCGCTGATGCGGCTGATGGCGGGTCTGGACCAGCCGACGGCGGGCCGGATCCTGTGGCAGGGCCGCGACGTCACAGGTCACCGCGTGCAGGACCGCAAGGTCGCGATGGTCTATCAGCAGTTCATCAACTATCCCGGCATGAGCGTTTACGACAACATCGCCTCGCCCCTGCGTCTGGTCGGCAAATCCAAGGCCGAGATCGACCGCGCCGTCCGCGAAACCGCCGACATGCTCAAGCTGACGCCGATGCTGTCCCGCAAGCCGCTGGAACTGTCCGGCGGTCAGCAACAGCGCTGCGCCCTTGCCCGCGCCCTTGTGAAAGACGCAGGGCTGGTCCTTCTGGACGAACCGCTGGCCAACCTTGACTACAAACTGCGCGAAGAGCTGCGCGCCGAAATTCCGCGGATCTTCGAGAAGTCCGGCGCGATCTTTGTCTATGCCACCACCGAGCCGGAGGAAGCGCTGCTGCTGGGCGGCAACACCGCCACCCTGTGGCAGGGGCGGGTGACCCAGTTCGGCCCGACCCCCGATGTCTACCGCAATCCGGTCGATGCCACCACGGCGCGCGTCTTCAGCGACCCGCCGATGAACTTTCTGTCCTTTGCCAAGGCGGGCACCCGCCTGCGCTTCGGCGACAATGTCATGGCCGAGGCGACCGGCAGCTTTGCCCGGCTTGCCGACGGCAGCTATACCGCAGGCTTCCGCTCCAACCATCTCAATCTGCATGCGACATCGGCCCAGGCGATCGAGTTTCCCTGCATGGTCGGCGTGACCGAGATAACCGGTTCGGAAACCTTCCTGCATCTGCAGCACGGTGCCAGTCGCTGGGTCGCACTGGTGCACGGGGTTCACAGCATGGTCCCCGGCCACGAGGTCAGCCTGTGGCTCGATCCGGCCCATGTCTATGTCTTTGACGGCGCGGGGCGGCTGGCCTCGACCGCCTCGTATGCGGTGGCCGCATAATGGCACAGATCACGCTCAAGAATCTGGCGCACTCGTACCTCGCCACTCCGAAAAGCGATGCGGATTTCGCGCTGAAAGAGATGGATCACGTCTGGCAGGACGGCGGTGCCTATGCGCTTCTGGGCTCGTCGGGTTGTGGCAAGACCACGCTTTTGAACCTGATCTCGGGCCTCTTGCGCCCCAGTCAGGGCCGCGTGCTGTTCGGTGAGCGTGACGTGACCGACGCGCCAACGGCCGAGCGTAACATCGCCCAGGTGTTCCAGTTTCCCGTCGTTTACGACACCATGACCGTGCGCGAAAACCTCGCCTTCCCGCTGCGCAACCGCGGTATGGACGCAGGCTATATCGCGGCCCGTGTCGCCGCCATCGCCGCGACCATCGGGATGGAGGCGACACTGGACCGCAAGGCGCGCGGCCTGACCGCGGACGCCAAGCAAAAGATCAGCCTTGGCCGCGGCATGGTGCGCGAGGATGTCAATGCCATCCTATTTGACGAGCCGCTGACCGTGATCGACCCCCATATGAAATGGGAACTGCGCACGCAGCTCAAGCAGCTTCACCGCCAGTTTGGCCACACGATGATCTATGTGACCCATGACCAGACCGAGGCGCTGACCTTCGCGGACAAGGTCGTGGTGATGTATGACGGCCGCGTCGTGCAGATGGGCACCCCCGAAGAGCTGTTCGAGACCCCCGCGCATACATTTGTGGGCTATTTCATCGGCTCGCCTGGCATGAACCTGCTTGACGCCAAGGTGACCGGCAGCACCGCACATCTTCAGGGTGTCGAGCTGCCTTTGGGTGCGGCCTATGCCTCCCTCACGGGCCGCACCCAGATCGGCATCCGCCCGGAGTATTGCGAATTGTCGGCCAGCGAGGGCCTGCCCATCACCATCCGCCGGATCGAGGATGTCGGCCGCCACCGCATCGTGCGCGGCGAGGTGGCGGGTCAGGTCGTCAACGTCATCGCCCCCGAGGGGATGAGCATCGGCGCCGACCAGACCCGCGTCCGCTTTGCGCGCGAACGCATCAACGTCTACGCCGACGACTGGCGCGTGCAGGGAGGCTCCGTCTGATGGACAAGGTCCAGAACAACAAGGCGTGGTTCCTCGTTTTGCCGGTGCTGGTGGTGGTCGCATTTTCCGCCGTGATCCCGCTGATGACCGTGGTCAACTATTCGGTCAACGACACGTTCGGCTCGAACGAGTTCTTCTGGAACGGGCTGGGGTGGTTTGAAGAGATGATCGCGTCCGAGCGCATGCACGACGCCCTTGGCCGCCAGATCGTGTTTTCCGCCATCATTCTCGCGATCGAGGTGCCGCTGGGGATCTTCGTGGCGCTGAACATGCCCAAGCAGGGCTTCTGGGCCAGCTTCTGCCTCGTGCTGATGGCGCTGCCGCTTCTGATCCCGTTCAATGTGGTGGGGACGATCTGGCAGATCTTTGGCCGGGTCGACATCGGACTTCTGGGGCATGGGCTGGCAGCCCTCGGCCTTGACTACAACTACACCAATGACGAGGTGGACGCCTGGCTGACCATCATCGTGATGGATGTCTGGCACTGGACCTCGCTGGTGGCGCTGCTGTGCTACGCCGGTCTGCAATCCATTCCCCAGGCCTATTATCAGGCCGCCCGGATCGATCAGGCCAGCCGGTGGAGCGTGTTTCGCTACATCGAACTGCCCAAGATGTCGGGCGTGCTGCTGATCGCGGTTCTCTTGCGCTTCATGGACAGCTTCATGATCTATACCGAGCCGTTCGTTCTGACCGGCGGCGGCCCCGGCAACTCGACCACCTTCCTGTCGATCGACCTTGTGAAGATGGCCGTCGGCCAGTTCGACCTCGGCCCCGCCGCGGCCTTCTCGATCATGTATTTCCTCGTGATCCTCTTGGTGTCGTGGGTGTTCTACACCGTCATGACCACCCTAGATAACGCGGAGACCAAGTAATGCGCATCCGCCCCTCCGCCATCGTGATGGCCGTTTACCTCTTGTTCCTGCTGGTGCCGATCTACTGGCTGATCAACATGAGCCTCAAGACCAATACCGAGATCACCTCGACCTTCTCGATGTTTCCGAACGATCTGACCTTCGCCAACTATGTCACCATCCTGACCGATCCGTCGTGGTACATGGGCTATGTGAACACCCTGATCTATGTGGTGATGAACACGGTCATCTCGATCACCGTGGCCCTGCCCGCCGCCTATGCCTTCTCGCGCTACAACTTCATGGGCGACAAGCATCTGTTCTTCTGGCTGCTGACCAACCGCATGTCGCCGCCCGCCGTCTTTGCCCTGCCGTTCTTCCAGCTTTATTCCTCGATCGGCCTCTTCGACACCCATATCGCCGTGGCGCTGGCGCATTGCCTGTTCAACGTGCCCCTTGCGGTGTGGATCCTCGAAGGCTTCATGCGCGGCGTGCCCAAGGAGATCGACGAGACCGCCTATATCGACGGCTATTCGTTCGGGCGCTTCTTTGTCCGCATCTTCATGCCCCTCGTGGCCAGCGGCATCGGCGTGTCCGCGTTCTTCTGCTTCATGTTCTCGTGGGTCGAGCTTTTGCTGTCGCGCACCCTGACATCGGTCAACGCCAAATCCATCGCCTCGACCATGACGCGCACGGTGTCGGCTTCGGGCATGGACTGGGGGGTGCTGGCCGCCGCGGGGGTGCTGACCATCATCCCCGGCGCCATGGTGATCTACTTTGTGCGCAACTACATAGCCAAGGGCTTCGCCCTGGGGAGGGTGTGATGACCGCATCCCGCTGGACCAGCCTTTACATCACCATCGCAGCCGTGATGGCGGCAATCCTCGGCTTTCTGTTCTGGGCCGTGCCGGTCGATGACACGGGCAAGCTGTGGTTCGACCCGATGATCCCCGGTGGCTGGATGGCCTGGACCTTTCCGGTCGCCCTGTTCTTCTTTGTCATCGCCAGCCTGCTCATCCTGTTCACCCTGCTGGCGATCCGCTTTCCCGAAACGCCCCGGCACGGTGTCCTGCGCATCGAGACGACGCGCGGCGACCGGCTGTTTATCTCTCTTCTGGGCTCGGCCTTCATCAATCTGGCTTGGCTCTTCTTCTTCGGTGCGCCGCTGACTTGGCCACTGATCCTAAGCCTGCTTTATGCCACCGCGGTTTTCCGCTGGGTTTGATGCAGGACAAAGACGCCGAGAGGCGGGATGCGACCCCGCCCCCCGGCAAGAACGCAGAACAACACGAACGGCTTAACATTCCAGGGAGAAACCTAATGAGAAAACGCTATTATTCAACCGCTATCGCGCTTGCGCTGATGGCCACGGGCATGCCGGCTTTTGCCGACATGGACGCGGCCAAGGCCTTCCTCGATGCGGAAATCGGCGATCTGTCCACGCTGACCCGCCCTGAGCAAGAAGCGGAAATGCAATGGTTCATCGATGCCGCCAAACCCTATGCAGGCATGGAGATCAAGGTCGTGTCGGAAGGCATCGACACGCACGTTTACGAATCCAAAGTGCTGGCAGCTGCCTTCACAGCGATCACCGGCATCAAGATAACGCATGAGATAACCGGTGAGGGCGATGTCGTCGAAAAGCTGCAAACGCAAATGCAGTCGGGCGAAAACATCTACGACGCCTATATCAACGACAGCGACCTGATCGGCACCCACTGGCGCTATCAGCAGGCCCGCAACCTGACCGAATGGATGGCGGGCGAAGGCGCCGCCGTGACGAGCCCCGGTCTGGACCTTGCCGACTTCATCGGCACGTCCTTCACCACCGCACCGGACGGCAACCTCTACCAACTGCCCGACCAGCAGTTCGCGAACCTCTACTGGTTCCGCTACGACTGGTTCAACGACCAAAAGACCAAGGACGACTTCAAGGCCAAATATGGCTACGACCTTGGTGTTCCGGTCAACTGGTCAGCCTATGAGGATATCGCCGAGTTCTTCACCGGGCGAGACATGTCCTACATGGGCGGGCCGACCTCTGTCTGGGGCAACATGGATTACGGCAAGAAGGACCCCTCGCTCGGCTGGCGCTACACCGACGCGTGGATGTCGATGGCCGGCATGGGCGACAAGGGTGAGCCGAACGGCCTGCCGGTGGACGAATGGGGCGTTCGTGTGAACGAAAAGTCCCAGCCAGTCGGTTCCTGCGTCGCGCGTGGCGGTGCGACGAACGACGCAGCTGCTGTCTATGCGGTGACCAAGGCGATCGAGTGGCTGCAAAAGTATACACCACCCGCCGCGATGGGCATGACTTTCTCTGAAGCTGGGCCAGTTCCGGCCCAAGGCGAAATTGCCCAGCAAATGTTCTGGTACACCGCCTTCACTGCTGCGTCGGTCAAAGCCGGCACGCCGGTGATGAACGAGGACGGCACGCCGAAATGGCGCATGGCCCCCTCGCCGCACGGCGCCTACTGGTCTGAAGGTACAAAGATCGGCTATCAGGATGTGGGGTCCTGGACCTTGATGAAGTCCACCCCGGTGGACCGTGCTCAGGCGGCCTGGCTCTACGCCCAGTTCGTCACCTCCAAAACGGTGGACGTGAAAAAGTCCGACGTTGGCCTGACCTTCATTCGTCAGTCCACCCTCGACAGCCCGCACTTCACCGAACGCGCGCCCAAACTGGGCGGGTTGATCGAGTTCTACCGCTCGCCCGCCCGTCTGCAATGGTCGCCCACCGGCACCAACATCCCCGACTACCCCAAGCTGGCACAACTGTGGTGGCAGAATATCGGTGACGCGATGTCGGGCGACAAGACACCGCAAGGGGCCCTCGATGCCCTCTGCGCCGAGCAGGAAAAGGTGATGATCCGTCTGGAGAAGTCTGGCGCTCAGGGTGATCTGGGCCCGGTCATGAACGAAGAGAAGGATGCCCAGTTCTGGCTGGATGAACCCGGCTCGCCGGTGGCCAAGCTGGAGAATGAAAAGCCCCAAGGCGAAACCATCGCCTATGACGAGCTGATCAAATCCTGGCAGAAGTAATCTGACCTCAAGGCGGGCAGGGGCGGGGTGAAAACCCCGCCCTTTTCCATTTCCCTGACACCCCGTTGCCCGCACCGGCCAGAGGCGTTGCCCGCGGTGGACCCTGAACCCCGCACCGTCGCGGCCGCTCAGCCCTCCTTTGGCTTGCCCCAGCCGCCGCCGCCCGGCGTCTCCATCCCGAACAGCGACCCGGCCGGCAGGTCGATCTCGGCATTGCCGGGCAGATCGCGCCGGGTGCCATCGGGCAGAACGGCCCAATTGATGCCAACCGCCCCCGGTGCCCCGCCCGACACCCCGAACGGCGGCACGATGCGGTGCGACGACAGCGTGGTGACCGTGACCGGCGTCAGGAACCGCATCCGTCTCACCGCGCCATGCCCGCCCCGCCATTCCCCCGCTCCGCCCGATCCTTGCCGGATGCCGAAATGCTCCAGCCGGACGGGAAATCTCTTTTCCAGAATCTCCGGATCGGTCATCCGCGTGTTGGTCATATGGCTTTGCACGGCATCGCAGCCGTTAAAGCCCGGCCCGGCACCGGTGCCGCCCGCGATGGTCTCATAGTTCTGGAACCGCTCATTGCCCCAGACAAAGTTGTTCATCGTGCCCTGACTGCCCGCCAGCACGCCCAGCGCGCCGTAAAGGGCGTTGCAGGCCGCCTGACTGACCTCTGTATTGCCCGCAATCACCGCCGCGTCCGGTCCGGGATTCAGCATCGAGCCTTCCGGCACGATCAGGTTCAAGGGTTTCAGGCAGCCCTCGTTCAATGGGATGTCGCTGCCCACCAATGTTCGAAAAACATACAGAACGACCGCACTGCAGACGGCGAGGGGGGCATTATAGTTGCCTTTGTGCTGGGGGCTGGTGCCGGTAAAATCCACCGTGGCGCTGCGCGCCGCCCGGTCGACGCTGACCTTGACCCGGATATCCTGGCCCTCGTCCATCGGATAGGTCATCTCGCCGTCGCGCATCCGGTCGATGACCCGGCGCACGCTTTCCTCGGCGTTGTCCTGCACATGGCCCATATAGGCCGCGACGACCGCGGCGCCGTAAGCGGCGCAGACCTTCAAGAGTTCGCGCTTGCCCGTCTCGTTGGCCGCGACCTGTGCCTTCAGGTCGGCCATGTTCTGATCGGGGTTGCGGCAGGGATAGCGGCCCGAGGCCAGAACGGCCCGCGCCTCCGCTTCCAGCAGACGGCCGCGCCGGACAAGCTGGACATTGTCGATGATGACACCCTCTTCCTCCAGCCGCGTGCTGTCGGGCGGCGCAGACCCCGGCGTGCGCCCGCCGATGTCGGCGTGATGCCCGCGTGAGCCCAGCCAGAACGCCGGACGACCGTCCACAAAGACCGGCGTCACGACGGTGACATCCGGCAGATGCGTGCCCCCCCGCGCCGGAGCGTTCAGCATATAGGCATCGCCATCCCCGGCGCAGGGATTGAGCGCCATCACCACCTTGATCGCCGCCGACATCGAGCCCAGATGCACCGGCACATGCGGCGCGTTGGCCACAAGATCGCCGCCCGCGTCAAAGATCGCGCAGGAAAAGTCGAAGCGTTCCTTGATGTTGACCGACCACGACGTCAGGGCCAGCGTCGCCCCCATCTGGTCGGCCACCGACATGAACAGGTTCGACATCACCTCCAGCACCACCGGGTCCGCCGTGGTGCCCGCCGCTGCCGGACGCTGAGCCGCGCCGGTCCGCTCCAGGATCAGGTTGGCCAGCCCGTCGATCCGCGCCCGCCAGCCCGGCTCGACCATGTTGGTGCCCGTTGCCTCGGTGATGATCGCAGGCCCGTCGCAGCTCCAGCCTGCCGGCAAAGTGGCGCGGTCCCACAGCGCCACCTCGCCCAACCCCGCCACCGGAACCCTTCCCAACGGACGTGGCACCCCCTTGGCAGGCGTCAGGTCCGCCAACTCTCCCGCCGTCCCGATCGCCTCGCAGCTCAGCATCTCGAACCAGATCGCCCGCTCGGGCGAGATGAAGCCGAACCGGGCCAGATGCGCCGCCTCGAACGCCTGCCGCATCGCAGGCCCGCTGTCGAACGGCACCGCCAGCGGCTGATGCGAGCCGTCATAGCGCAGATGCGCCAGCGCCTCGCCCCGCACCTCGGCCACCCCCTGCGCCGCCACTTCGGCCCGCGCCTCGGCGTCTATCTGTGCAAGGGCAGTCTCTGCCCCCGCCATCTCGGACAGGGCCGCGTCAAACTGCACCTCGCGCAGCGCCCGGATCTCGGCCAGCCCCATGCCAAAGGCCGACAATACCCCGGCGAACGGGTGGATGAAGACCTGACCCATCCCCAGCGCATCGGCCACAAGGCACGCGTGCTGCCCGCCCGCCCCGCCAAAGCACTGCAGCGTATAGCCGGTCACATCATGGCCGCGCTGAATGCTGATCTTCTTGATCGCATTGGCCATATTGTCGACCGCGATCCGCAGAAATCCCCGCGCGATGTCCTCCGGCTCCCGCGGCGCTTCCCCGGTTGCCGCCGCCACTTCAGCCGCAAGGGCGGCAAACCGGACCCGCACCGCCGCGACATCCAGCGTCTGATCGCCCCCAGGCCCAAAGACCGCCGGGAAGTGATCGGGGCTCAGCTTGCCCAGCATCACATTGCAGTCGGTCACCGTCAGCGGCCCGCCGCGCCGGTACGAGGCCGGCCCCGGATCGGCCCCGGCACTTTCGGGGCCGACCTGAAACCGCCCGTCGCGAAACTGGC
>JANMCI010000019.1:0-5977 GCA_031361245.1 Rhodobacterales bacterium | reverse complement strand
AAACAGAATTTGCAAGATGCATTCCTGAATCATGTGCGCAAGGCCAAGGTTCCGGTCACGATTTTCCTGATCAACGGGGTCAAGCTGCAGGGTGTGATCACCTGGTTTGACAACTTCTGCGTCCTTCTGCGCCGTGATGGGCAATCGCAGCTTGTTTACAAGCATGCAATTTCCACCATCATGCCGGGCGGACCAATCAATCTCTATGAAGGTGAAGAGTAATCTCCGACCTCGATGACGATGACGACGCCCCCAAGCCACGCAACCGCGATCTCCACGAGACTGCGGCGGCGCTGACCCGGGCCTATGTGCTGCATCCCGATCTCAAGACCGCAAAGAGGCGGCGTCTGGCGGAACACGGGCTGGCCGAGGCCGTGGCGCTTGCCGCCGCTTTGCCCGGCATGGAAGTTCTCGGCGCCGAAGTCGTGCGCCTGAACAAGGTGCAACCGGGAACATTGTTCGGGACCGGAAAGGTCGAAGAACTGGGCGCCCGATTCAAAGAGCATAAGATCGAGCTGGTTCTGGTGGATGGCACCGTCGGACCCGTCCAGCAGCGCAACCTTGAAAAAGAGTGGAACGTCAAGCTTCTGGACCGCACCGGGCTGATCCTCGAAATCTTTGCCGACCGTGCCCGAACCCGTGAAGGGGTGCTTCAGGTCGAACTGGCAGCATTGAGTTACCAACGCACCCGGCTGGTGCGGGCCTGGACGCACCTGGAACGGCAGCGTGGCGGCTTCGGCTTTGTCGGTGGCCCCGGCGAGACGCAGATCGAACAAGACCGCCGGGCGATTGACGATCAGGTCATTCGCTTGAAGAGACAGCTTGATGGCGTTGTAAAGACACGCGAATTGCACCGCGCCAGTCGTCGCAAGGTGCCGTTCCCTCTGGTGGCCCTTGTGGGCTATACCAATGCTGGAAAATCAACGCTCTTCAACCGGATGACCGGGGCGGATGTGTTGGCCAAGGACATGCTCTTTGCCACACTTGACCCTACGATGCGCGGCATCGTGTTGCCGTCGGGGCGCAAGATCATTGCGTCCGACACCGTGGGCTTCATCTCGGACCTGCCCACGCAACTGGTGGCAGCCTTTCGCGCAACCCTGGAAGAGGTGCTGGAGGCCGATCTGATTCTGCATGTCCGCGACATCAGCCATCCCGAAACGGCGGAACAGGCGGCGGATGTCGGCGACATCCTGACGTCGCTTGGCGTTAAGGCGGGCACCGCGATGTTCGAGGTCTGGAACAAGCTTGACCTCGTGGACCCCAGCCAGCACGACGCCCTGACAACCCAAGCCCGCACCCGACCCAATGTCTTTCCGATCTCGGCCCTGACCGGCGAGGGCTTGGTTGCCCTGCTGGAAGCCGTCTCCCGGGCTTTTGACGAAGCGAAGCATCGCGAAACGCTGACCCTCCCTTTCGCTCAGGGGCGTCAGCAAGCTTGGCTTCACGCCGAGGGCGTGGTCCTGTCGGAAACGCAGACCGACGATGGGTGGCAGATCGAGGTTGAATGGACCGAGCGGCAGGCAGTGCGGTTCAGTTCGATCTAAAGCGGACGCTTCAAGCGGTAATAATCGCTGTGGGTCCATTCACCGTTGATGCAGAACGTGTTGTCGGCGTGACCACTCAACTCAAACCCCAACCGTTTCAGCAACCGGATCGAGGCGTCGTTGCGCGGGTCAACGTCCGCAATCAAGTGGTCAAAGGGATGGTTGGCAAAGGCATAGGCAATCACGGCCCGCATCGCCTCCTGGGCCAGACCCTTGCCCCAGTGATCAGGGTGCAGAATGTAGCCGACCTCGGGCAGGGTGCCGCCGCCCGCCGTTCCGATGACCCGGCCGTCAAGGACGACGGCGAACTCCACCGACGTTGCCGGATCCCGGGCCAGCAGCCTCGCAAGCCAGGCCGATGTGGTCGCCAGATCGGGGTGCGGCGGGGTGGACCAGTAGCGCATCGCCAACGGGTGACGCATCACCTCATGCAGATTGGCCAGATCGCCCACCACGGCGCGGCGCAGGGTCAGCCGTTCGGTGCGGATCATGGCATTGGGTTCAGTGTCGTGACACCCACCGCTGCGGCTCGTGCAAGGTCGGGGTCCAGCGACATCGGAATGTATTCCCCGCGCCGCCATAACTCGCTCTGATCGTCATAAAACCGCGACAACGGGTGGCCGGATTGACCGGTCGCCGTGATGAAGACCGAAGAGTCCGGATCGGCAAAGTCATAGACCCCACGGTAGCCGCCGCCATGGACGTTGCGATACGGATTGTCGCCGGTCCCCGCGGTCCGGCCCCGCATCAGCGTGTTGTCGCCGCCCGATGTCGATTGCCGGATGTTCACGAAGTAGCGCACAAATGGCACCGCCCCCAGCACGGCATGATCATGGGTCGCCTCATGGGCATCCCCCCATCGCCAGCTTTCGATGTTCGGCCCGTATTTCTCCGACAGGCCCAGCAGCGCGTCGTCCAGCGCCAGACGCGATATCTCGGCACAGCTTTCCACAGCCGCCGACTGGATCACGTCGCACCAGGCCGAGGCGCCATCGGTGTTGCGATAGACCCGCTCGATGAAATCCGGCTCGGGATGGGTGATGGCGTCGGCCAAGGGTCCGATCTCGTCGCGGCTCAGACGGTCCTGCACGGCGCGCAACCACGCTTCGGCAATCAGCGGCTCGGGCAGGTGCTCGTTCTCCTCGCCGTTCCACTTGGCCAGAAGGCCCAGCGCCTTTTGCCGCAGTCGCTCCGGGGTGCCCTCGGGTGCTGGTTCGCCGTTGAACCACAGATCGGCCCCGATCAGCGGCAGCAGCGTTCGCACGGTCGGGCTGACGGTGTCCAGTTGCGCTTCGATGAAGCTGTCGCGGGTGTGAACCTCGCGGGTTTTCATCAGGGTCAGCCAGCGCTGGATCCGCTGCGTGTCACCCCAGTCAAAGCTGACATGGTTGGGAAATGGCCGGTCGACCGTCTTGTTGTTGGTGTTGCCCAAGATCCCCGAGGTCGGATTCTTCACCACCGGATTGTCGGCATAGGGCAGCATGCCAAGCCAGCGGTTCTTGCCCTCCCAGCCCGGTGCAGGCATCCGGCCCTGCGTCACATGGGACGGATCGCGCTGCGGCATCCGCCCGATCAGCTGCAAGGCGATGTTGCTCTCATCCACCACCATCAGGTTCTGCGACGGCGCCACGAATCCTTCGCTGGCCTTCAGCGCTTCATCGACCGATTTGGCCCGCATCAGCGCCATCGCGGCGGACATCGAGGTATCAGCTCCGTCCAGCAGCACCCACTCCACCGCCGCAACGGTGCCCGCCGGTGTAACCGTGCCCAGATCGAAATGCGTGCCCGGCAGAATGGGTCCGCTCTCGCTCCACCTTTGCGTGATTGTCACCGGGGTGGCATCCTTGACCGTGATGATGGTGCGGCGCGTGACGAAATCCTTGGGTCCCGTCGGTGTCATGTATTGTTCGGGGTTGTCGGGGTTGACCTTCTCCAGCACCACGTCCTGATCGTCCATATAGCTGGAGGTCAGCCCCCAACCCAGCCGCTCGGACCGGCCCAGCAGCATCACAGGCATCCCGGGTATGGTGGCCCCGATGACATCGCCGCTTTTGAGGTGAAGCCGCGCCAGATACCAGATGGTTGGCGCGGTAAAGCCAAGATGCGGATCATTGGCCAGGATCGCCCCTCCTGCGGCAGAGCGCCCCGGCATCGCGCCCCATGCGTTTGATGCTCCGGCGAAATCGCCCGTGCGAAATGGTGACAGCGGATCGCTCAATTCTGCCATCCGCGTCGGGCGCTGCCCCGCCACAACCCCCGGCACCACGGCTGAATACTGGGGCAGGGCGGCGATGGCCTGCCCCGGCGCATCCGGCAGGATGTCCTTCAGCCGGGACGGTGACAGGATCAGCGACATCTGGGCACGCATCACTTCGCTGTCCAGGTGCGAGGCAACTTGCAGCCCCATCAACTTGATGATGGCAATGCTGTCAGCTGGTGCCCAGGCGTCGATCTGGGCCGAGAACAGAAAGAACTCCGGCGCGCCGCGTCCCAGCGCCTGTTCGTTGACCTGCCCGATCCATGCATTGACCCCCGCAGCATAGGCCCGCAGCGCCGCCTTGGTCGGGGCGTCCTGCGCATCGACCGATGACAAGGCCAGATTGTAGACATCCAGTCGCCGCAGCAGTTCGTCGATCTTCAGCGTCCGTGCCCCAAAGATCTCCGACAGCCTCCCTTGGGCGGTTCGCCGCAGCATCGTCATCTGCCACAGCCGGTCCTGCGCATGGGCAAAGCCCAAGGCAAAGAAGGCATCCTCATCCGTTTCGCCAAAGATATGCGGCACATCGTTGTTGTTGCGCACGATTTCGACCGGCGCGCTGATCCCGCTCAACTGGTAGCTCGCGTTATAGTCGGGCAAAGAGCGTGACAGAAAATAGTAAAAGATCAGCACCGCCAGCAGGCCCAGCGCCACCAGACCCACGAAGAGCCGCAAAAGCCAGCGAAAGGCGGTCAGCATGAGGGGGCCTGTTCTTGACGTCCGTTCCAGTTTGCAGTCCTAGTCGATTGACCAGGCAGGGGCAATCATTCGGGGGCAGGATCATGGCGAAACTGGCGTTTCTGGGGCTGGGGGTGATGGGCTTTCCAATGGCCGGTCATTTGGTTGCCAAGGGGCATGACGTCACCGTCTACAATCGCTCGGCCCCCAAGGCGGAGGCTTGGGTTGCCAAACACGGCCACCGCTCGGCTACCACCCCGCGACAGGCGGCCGAGGGCGCCGATTTCGTGCTGGCCTGTGTGGGCAATGACAATGACCTTCGGGCGGTGTGCCTGGGGCCGGACGGGGCATTTGCCGGGATGGCCGCCGGGTCGGTGTTCATTGATCATACGACCGTTTCCGCCGATGTGACCCGCGAGCTGGGCGCGGTTGCGGCCCAGCAAGGCAAGGGCTTTGTTGACGCCCCGCTGTCGGGGGGGCAGGCGGGGGCTGAGAATGGGGTGTTGTCCATCATGTGCGGCGGGACGGACAGCGACTATGCCCGGGCCGAACCGGTGATGCAGGCCTATGCCCGCATCTGCAAGCGTCTCGGCGGGCCGGGCTCGGGGCAGCTTGCCAAGATGATGAACCAGATCTGCATTGCCGGTCTGGTGCAGGGTCTGGCCGAGGCTTTGGCCTTTGGGCAGAAGGCGGGGCTGGATGGCGAGGCGGTGGTCGAAGTGATTTCTCAGGGCGCTGCGGGAAGCTGGCAGATGGTCAACCGGCACAAGACGATGCTGGCGGACAAGTTCGACTTTGGTTTCGCGGTGGACTGGATGCGCAAGGACCTGGGGATTTGTCTGGCGACCGCCAATCAGATCGGGGCGAGCCTGCCGGTCACGGCGCTGATCGATCAGTTCTACAAGGATGTCCAGCGTCTGGGCGGCGGGCGGAACGACACCTCCAGCCTGATCCGGCGCTTGAAGTAGGGTGTCCACATGTGGCCACTTTGGCGGATCCAATGATATCAAAGGCTTGGAATTATACGTTCATGCAATGTTAAGCGGTTCGCCTGTGACAGCGAAGCCGCGAACGGCTTGAAACGGCAGGTGCCGCCACCTGATATCGGAACTGATCACCCGGATATGACCGGCTCATGGCGCTGGCCATTGCCTGTGCCATGAGCCGTGCGACGTTCACTGAGTGACGGGAACCATGTTCTTCCCGTCTTCTGCACCCGAGTAAACCACAAGAAGCTTGGTCGGCCCCTCGGCCATGTTGAAGGCCTGCATGGTGGTGTCCTGAGGCTCGACGAAGGACTGGCCCGCAGTATACCGCATCGGCTCCTGGCCCTCGATGCGGACCTCAACCTCGCCTTCCAGGACGTGCACGAAGCTTGGCACGGGATGCTGGTGCAGGGCTGTGTGGCCAGCCGGTTCGAACGTGACCAATTCGGCCGTGACTTTGGCCGCCCCGGCTGGATAGGCGATGGGCTGGTTCACAATGTTGCTGGCGG
>JANMCI010000550.1:0-2561 GCA_031361245.1 Rhodobacterales bacterium | reverse complement strand
CTTGCCATGGTCGAGGCGGAACTGGGCCTGCCGGTCGACCAGCTTTTCAGCGAATTTTCCGAACCCGTTGCCGCCGCTTCAATCGCGCAGGTGCACAGTGCCAGACTGATCGAAAACGGGCGGCAGGTTGCGGTCAAGGTCTTGCGTCCCGGCATCGAAAAGGCGTTCCGCAAGGATCTTGACGCCTTTTACTTCGCCGCCCGCACCATCGAATTTCTGGCCCCCTTTGCCCGCCGCCTGCGTCCGATGGATGTGATCACCCATTTTGAAGGCGTGGTGATGGGCGAACTGGACCTGCGCCTCGAGGCGGCAGCCGCTTCGGAATTCGCGGCCAACACGGGCACGGATCCGGGCTTTCAGGTGCCCCAGCCGCTGTGGCGGCTGTCCAGCCGGCGCGTGATGACGCTGGACTGGGCCGAGGGCATCAACATGGCCGACAATGCCGCCCTGATTGCCGCCGGGCATGACCGCAAGGCCATCGGTGAGCGGGTGCTGCAACTCTTCCTGTCCCATGCGCTGCGCGACGGCCTCTTTCACGCCGACATGCATCAGGGCAACCTCAAGGTTGCCGCCAACGGCGACATCATCGCCTATGATTTCGGGATCATGGGGCGGATCGACGAATACACCCGCCGCGTCTATGCCGAGATCCTGATGGGCTTTATCCGCCGCGACTATCGCCGCGTGGCCGAGGTGCATTTCGAGGCCGGCTACGTGCCCGCCGACCGCGACATCGACGCCTTCGCTTCGGCTCTGCGCGCCGTCGGAGAGCCGATTTTCGGCATGGAAGCCAACCGCATCTCGATGGCACGGCTGCTGTCCTATCTTTTTGAAGTGACCGAACGTTTCGGCATGGAAACGCGGACCGAGTTGATCCTTCTGCAGCGCACGATGGTGGTGGTCGAGGGCGTGGCGCGCGGCCTCGACCCCAATATCAACATTTGGCAGGTCGCGGGGCCGGTCGTGCAGGATTATATCAGCCGCAATGTCGGACCCTTGGCGCTGGCGCGCGATCTTGCCCGCACGGCACAGGTGCTGGCGCGCTTTGGCCCCAAGCTGCCGCGCCTGATGGAGGCCCTGCTGATCCGGCAGGCCGAACTCCCGCAACCCCTGCCAAGCCGCCGGCTGCGGCCCGTCCTGTGGGTTCTCCTTGGCGCAGCCGCCGCCTTGACCGCCGGCTTCTGGCTGGGGCAGGTGGTCTAGGGCGGTTCTGGTTGTGACCCAAAGCAGGGGCATCGCAGCAGGCGGGTTCGCGGGCATCGCGTGGCCGCGGTTTCAGCGCTCACTCAAAGCCTGAAACCGCGTTGGTCACCGTCTCAGAACAGGCTCCTATCAGGCTCGGATCGGATAAATCCGACCGGAATCCGCGTGGAAAATCCGTTAATTTCAGGTTAATGGAAACGGTTATTCTATTGTAATAAAAAGATAAAACACGATATCGTCAAAAGCGACAACTCGCGGACACGGCCGGCGTTTCACAGGCGCGGGGCGCGCAGCGCGCTGACCAGCGCCGTCGAAACCTCGATCCCGCCGGGAAACAGCGCCGTGACACCGCTCGAACTGCTGCGGATCTCCTCGATCAGTCCGAAGTATTCCACGCCGGTCGAGCCGAGAAGTTCTTCCCCCTCATAGCTTTCAAGGCTGAGCTCATAGACCCCCTCCGGCAGCGGCTCGCCGTTGCTGTCCAGACCCAGCCATTCATAGTCAGCCGAGGCCACCGGGATATCGATCCGCGACACCTCGTTGCCGCCCGCATCCTTGACAACCAGCACCGCCCTGTCGGCGTTGAGGGCCGGATTGGGGGACAGGCTGACCGGATTGGTGCCGTCGAAATGCACCGGCGCCGCGATGCGCGCCTCCTTCCCGACCCAGCCCGCCATCTGAACCATCGAGTTCTGGGCCGTCTGCGCCAGTTGCTGCGTCAGAAGGTCGTTGGTCTTGGTCTGCTGTTCAACCGCGGAAAAGGTCGCAAGCTGGGCCGCGAAATCATCCGCACTCATCGGGCTGAGCGGGTCCTGATTCTTGATCTGAACGGTCATCATCCGCAGGAAGGTTTCGTAGTCGCCGGCCTTGGGTTTTGTGGCCGTTGATGTCAGTTCCATTTTCGTCTCCTTAAAGGCGAAGGTCCAGGCCTTGCCGTGACGCATTTCGGGCGGGTTGCGGCGTCAGGGAAGCGGGTTCCTCAGCGGACAAATCATTGGAAAGCGCAGTCTCGGCGAACGGGCTCTGCGGGGCAGAATTTGCACCCCTGCCCCATTGGCTGAAGCTGAGCGTCGATGCGTCAAACCCGGCATCCCGGAATTCGGCGCGCAGCAGGTCGATGTTCCGGCGCAGCAAGTCCAGCGTCTCCGGCCGCTCGACGCTCACATTCACCTGAACGCGTTCTGCCGTGTAGGTAAGCTCGAACCGGACCTTGCCCAGCTCCACCGGATCAAGCAGCAGCTCGACCCGATCGTCCGCGCTGGCCGCCGACGCGGCCTTCGCCAAGGTTGCCGGCAGATGGCCCGGCAAGCCATGGGTCCGGTGCGGGCCGGCGGTTGCGATCGGGTCTGATGCGGCAG
>JANMCI010000540.1:0-10038 GCA_031361245.1 Rhodobacterales bacterium | reverse complement strand
GCCGCCCACCATGCCTTCTATGTGGACCTGCGCGAGAAATGGCGCGACTGGGGCGATGTCTTGGGCGGCCAGCGCGAGTTTCTGGTGCAGGACCCGGACGGCTATCTCGTGATGGTGGCCCAGCATATCGGCACCCGTCCGCTGACCTGAAACATCGGGCAAGACGGACGGCCGCGTTCATGCTGAACTGGGCAATGATCCGCAATGTCCTTGTCCTTGCCCTGTGCGTGACACCCGCGCTTGCCGAGCCGGTGCGTTATTTCGGCTATGCCGCCATCGCCTGCGGTCTGGACGACCCCCACGATGCCAGCCAGAAAACCGATTACATCGACGAAGTGGCAGGCTTCACCAATCTCAATCAGGTCTGCCTCAGCCCCGACCCCGCGGTCACGGCGGACCGGCTGGCCCGCATGGCCGCCGCCGGATCGGCAGCCCTTTTCAACATCGAGCCCGCGCTGTTCGTGCAGACCTCCGCCGGTCTGCGGCCCAACCCCGACCGCGCCGCCCTGTGGCCACTCGTCACCGAAGCCGTCAGCCAAAGCGGCACACCGCCAGAGCGGATCTTCTTCTACCTTGCGGACGAGCCGACCCTGCGCCACCTGCCGCCTGCCGACCTGTCCGACGCGGCGCGCCTTGTCAAACAGACCTATCCAGCCGCAAGCCTCATGGTGATCGAGGCTTACGACCCCGCAGGCCCCGGCCCCATCGTGCCGGAACTCGACTACTGGGGCTTTGATGCTTACGCCGTCAAGGACCCGGCGACCGAGCCATTGTACCTGGCCTACCTCGACCGCAGCCGCGCCCTGCTGGGCAAGGACCAGCACCTCGTGCTCATGATGGACGCCATGCACACCCCGATCCACCAGGACTTGGGGATATCGCAAGCGGACATGGCCGCAGTCGCCCGGTCTTACCTGAACCTGGCGCAGGACCGCGGCGATGTCGCGGCGATCCTCGGCTATTCCTGGGTCGGCGGGATCGACAATGCCAGCGAACGCGGCGTGCGCGACCTGCCTGCGAACGTGCAGGCCACGCACCGCGACATCGGCACGCTGCTCCTTGGCAAGTGACGCGGGCCAATGCTGCAGGGGATGCCGATCGCGCCTCAGCGGCGTATGGCCTGCAGCACCAGCGCCTCCAGCCCGCCCGGCAAGCTGCCCCGCACTTTGACATGCCGCAGCGCCTTGCCGGTGCCTTCCAGCAACCCCGCAGGGTCGGCCAGTGTCGCCCCGTGATAAAAGCCAAAATTCACCCGGTCGCGGTGCGGTGCCAGATAGGCGTAACCATCCTTCATCTTGCGCGGACCATGGCCAAAGGTCACCGCCCCATCCCCCGGCCTTGCGACCTCGACCACGCCGGGGTCCAGACGGAGGATCAGGCCGCGCAGGGCCAGCGCAAGCGATTGCACGTCGGCCGGGCTTTCGGCAAATACATCGTCCCACGTCCCGATCACGCCCGCGGTCCGATCTGTCATCTCAGCCGTCCTCCGGCCCGCCACTTTGCCCAGATCCCCCAAAGGGCCAGAACGACAGCAATGGCCAGAGTGGCGAATTTGGTCACCGTCAAAGCCGAGGCAACGGCGACCGGCCCCGCCGCTACGCCCGGACCGTTCTGCAAAAGCTGTGCCACCGCCATGTTCTCGGCCAGATCCAGCAGCCCATAGGCCAGCGCGGGCAGAAACCACGGCCCGGCCCAGCCCCGCAGCGGCAGGCACAGCGTCAGCGTGAACAGGATCGGGAACAGCGTGTCATTGAGCCGCACCGGCCCAAGGTAGATGGCGCGTCCGTCCGGGGTAAGTGCCCTCAGAAACGCCCGCGCCTCGTCCAGCCCATAGCCCGCGACCCGCATGTCAAACGGCACAAGCCCCCCCGCCGCCGCCCGCACCTGAAGGCCAAACCAGCCCGCCAGAACCCCATAGGCCAGCGCGGTGACAATCGGCAAAGCCCAGTTGACCCATCTTGGCATTCCGGCACCTCCGCCGGCCATGGTAGGCGGCCCGGGCCTTGGCACAAGGCAAATCTGCGGCCCGCATGCTGCCAATACTTGCCAGTTGGTTAATTTTTCAAACTTAACTTGTTGAAATAAAACGATTTTGAGAAGCGTCCAGATCTGGACGCTTTAGAACAGCATCCCCAGAACCTCGGCGCTGCCCCGCCAGACCATCTCGACCGCGACATAAAGGATGATGGCAAGGCCGACATAGGCGATCCAGCGATGGTTGTTCAAAAGCCGCGCCACATAGCTTGCGGCAAAACCCATGAGGGCAATCGACAAGACCAGTCCAAAGATCAGAATGTAGGGATGCTCCATCGCGGCGCCCGCCACGGCCAGCACATTGTCCAGCGACATCGAGACGTCGGCGATCACGATCTGCATCGCGGCTTGGGCAAAGGTCTTGGAACTGCCACCCCCAGCGATGGTCCCATCGGCATTCAGGTCCGCGTTGTCCAACGCCTCCTGCGCGCGCATCTCGTCGTCATCGTGGTCGCGCAGTTCGCTCCACATCTTCCAGCAGACCCAAAGCAGCAAAAGCCCCCCCGCGAGCAAGAGCCCGGGGATGCTGAGCAGCCAGGTCGTGCCCAGCGCGAACCCGATTCTGAGAACCGTCGCAGCACCGATGCCGAACAGGATGGCCTTGGCCCGCATTTCCTTGGGAAGCCCCGCCGCCGCCATGCCGATCACGATGGCATTGTCGCCCGCCAGTACCAGATCGATTGCGATGACTTGAAACAGCGCCGACATGGCTTCGCCAGAGAAAATGTCCATTCGGGGGCTGCTCCTTGGCCGTGGTTGGGGGGTAAGTAAGGCCAAGCAAGCCCAGTTTCAACCCGCAATTCGCCAGCCTGACTTGCGGTAAGGCAGCAATGGCGCTACCGAAAACCCATGCTGTCCTATCAACATCACTACCACGCAGGCAACCTGGCCGATGTCCAGAAACACGCGCTTCTGGCGTGGATGCTGGACTATCTGACGCAAAAGGACAAACCTCTCACCTATATCGAAACCCATGCCGGGCGCGGGCTTTATGACCTTGGCGCGGAGGAGGCGCTCAAGACCGGCGAGGCCGCCGCCGGCATCACCCGCGTCGAAGATCGCATCCCCCCCGACCACCCCTACCGCCGCCGTCTGGCCGAGGTACGCGCCCGGTTCGGGCCGATGGCTTATCCCGGCTCGCCGCTGATCGCGGCGCTGTCGCTGCGTAACGGTGACCCGGTCCACCTGGCCGAACTTCACCCGCAAGAGCACCGCGCCCTTGCCGCCAATCTGGGCCCATGGGGCGCCCATATCCACAATCGCGACGGCTTTGAGATGGCTCTGGCCATCGCGCCGCCGACGTCACGCCGCGGCATGATGCTGATCGATCCGTCCTATGAGGTGAAGGCCGACTACGACCGCATCCCCAAGCTGATCGGACAGATCGCCCGCAAGTGGAATGTCGGCAGCATCGCGCTGTGGTATCCCGTGCTGAGCGACGCGCCCCACCGCGCCATGCTGACCGAACTGGCCGGGCTGTTCCCCGCCGCCTTGCGCACCGAGGTTCGCTTTCCCCCCGCCCGCAACGGTCACCGGATGATCGGATCGGGCATGTTCGTCATAAACCCGCCCTTCGGGCTTGCGGAAGACGCAGCCCGCATCGCCGAAGCCATTGGCAGGGCCTGAACCTCTGCTTATGTTGCCCGCATGAACCTGTTGCGCGCCCTTTTCGCCCCGACCCCGCCGCGCCTGGCTGAGCCCGACGCTCGTCTGGCGCTTGCTGCCCTTCTGGTGCGGGTGGCGCGCAGTGACGGCCACTATGACGCCGCCGAGGTGGCCCATATCGACGCGATCCTGAAGATGCGCCACGGTCTGAACGACACCGGTGCCGCCTATCTGCGCACCGAGGCCGAAGCGGTCGAGGCCGAGGCACCCGACACCGTCCGCTTTACCCGGGTGCTCAAATCCGCCGTGCCGCTGGAGGATCGCACCGCCTTGGTCGAGGCGCTGTGGAAAGTGGCGCTTGCTGACGGGGCGCGTGATGCGGACGAGGACCGGATGCTGCGGCTGGTCGCCAATCTGCTGGGCCTGACCGACGTGGAGAGCGCGCGGGCGCGGCAACGGGCGACGCGGCCATGATCGCCTCCTTGGGCATGTATGACCGGGAGGAGGCGCAACCCTCCAACGACCGGCTTTGGGCACTGATCCGGGAGGGGATGCGGGACCGTGGGCTGGCGGCGCCTGAGGCGTTGACCCGGGGAGCCGGTGCCTATTGGGAGGCGTGGGGTGCTGCCGATCTGGTGTTGTCGCAGACCTGCGGCTTTCCTTTCCGCGCGCGCCTGCGTGACCGTGTCACCCTGATTGGCACACCGGATTACGCGGTGGCGGGCTGTCCCGCGGGCCACTACCGGTCGATCCTTGTCGCGCGGGCTGAAGACCCGCGGGAAAGCCTGAGCGACTTCGACGGGGCCGCATTTGCTTTCAACGACGATCTGTCGCAATCGGGCTGGGCCGGGCCGCAGAGTCACGCCCGGTCGCTGGGCCTTTCCCTGCCGCCACGGCTTCGGACCGGTGGGCATCTGGCGTCCGCCCGGTCTGTCGCCGAGGGGCGGGCTGATATTGCCGGGATCGATGCCGTGACGTGGGACATGATCGTCCAGTGGGACAGCTTTGCCACGGGGCTGAAAGCGGTGGGCGCGACGGAGCCCACACCCGGATTGCCCTATATTGCTGCCTTTGGCACCGATGCCGCCCTGATGTTCACCATCGTGGAGGCCGCCATCGGGGCGTTGCCGCTGACCGACCGCGCGATCTTGCGGCTCAACGGTCTGACCCGCATTGAAGCGGCGGACTATCTGGCCATCCCGACACCGCCCAGCCCGGCCGATCTGGGGATGCCCGCATAGCGTCCAGATCTGGACGCTTGAAAACCCCCTTGAAAACAAAGCGTTTTATTTTCCAATTTTCAGGATTCATTAACAAAGCCCCGAATTTGGCTTTTTTCAGCCAAGCGTCTGGGGGCGCAGGCCGGAGCGTGAGACGCGGCCATTTCTGCTGCGGGAAAGGGGCAACAAGCCCGTGGATGCAACGGGGCGCGTCCCCAAAAAAGCGCGCCTTGCCAGATTCAGCTTGCCTAAAGCCCCCCTCCTCACCTATTCTACTTTTGATCAAATTGCACGGCTGCCATTCCGGCGGCTGTCAGGATCGACAAAAAGGGATGGATCAAGGGCATGATCCGACCTGCCTGCTGGGACCTTTCACTGCGAAAGGCCAGGTGTGGGCGGGGGTCTGCCCTTCCGATGTGACATGATGAAAGACTGGCTGAGAAAACACCCGGACGTCCGGACAATTCGCGTGGCGGCGGCGGACCTGAACGGGCAGGCGCGCGGCAAGAGGGTTCCGGCGCGCTTTGCCGACAGGATCGTCAAGGATGGCACCCGCTTTCCCTTTTCGGTGCTGAACCTCGACATCTGGGGCGAGGATATCGACGATTCACCGCTGGTCTTTGAGCAGGGCGATCAGGACGGCGTGCTGAAACCCACCGAGCGCGGCTTCATGCCCATGCCGTGGCTGGAGGCGCCGACGGCCCTTTTGCCGATCTGGATGTTCCGCGAAAACGGCACCCCCTATGAGGGCGATCCGCGCCATGCGCTGCGCGCGGTGGTCGAGCGGTTCAAGGCGCGCGGCCTGACACCGGTCTGCGCGATCGAGCTGGAGTTCTTTCTGATCGACGACAGCGGCAAGACGCTGCAGGTCCCACCCTCGCCGCGTTCGGGCAAGCGCCGCAAGGCGGCCGAGACGCTGTCGATCCGGGCGCTGGACGCCTTTGACACCTTCTTTACCGACCTTTACGACGCCTGCGAGGCGATGGACATTCCAGCCGACACCTCGACCAGCGAAACCGGTTTGGGTCAGTTTGAAGTCAACCTGATGCACTGCGACGACGCCTTGCGGGCCGCCGACGATGCGTGGCTTTTCAAGATGCTGGTCAAGGGTCTGGCACGTCGCCACGGTTTTGCCGCCAGTTTCATGGCCAAACCCTATCCGGAATATTCCGGCTCGGGGCTGCACACCCATTTCAGTCTGATCGACAACGAGGGCCGCAATGTCTTTGACTCGGGCGGGCCGAAGGGCACGGCGGCGCTGAAGCAGGCCGTCGCCGGTTGCCTGAACGCCATGCACGACAGCACGCTGCTGTTTGCGCCGCACCAGAACAGCTATGAGCGCCTTGTCCCCGGCAAGCATGCCCCGACGGCGGTGTCGTGGGGCTATGAGAACCGGACCTCGGCCATCCGCATTCCCGCTGGCAACCCGTCGGCACGGCGGATCGAACACCGGGTCGCGGGCGGAGACGTCAATCCCTATCTGATGCTGGCCGCCATCCTTGGGGCGTCGCTGGACGGGATAGAGAACGAGATGGAGCCCGCCACCCCGATCGTTGGCAACGCCTATGCCGTCGAGGGATTGCCGCAGATCGCCGAAAGCTGGGAAGCGGCGATTGACGCGATAGAGCAGTCCACCCTGGTGCCGCGCTTTCTGCATCCAGAACTGATCAAGAACCTCGTCTCGACCAAGCGTCAGGAACTGCACTATCTTGGCGAATTGTCCGAGGCCGAGAAGGTCGAGTTGTATCTCGACACCGTGTGACGGGGGCGCCAAGAATTTTCGCCGAAAATTCTTGGCGCTTGACCGCCCTACCGGCTGCGCTAGCCTGACGAGAGACAACTTTGGACAGATCATGTTGATCGGCATACTTCAGACGGGCCTCGCCCCGGACGCGCTCAAGGACGACATGGGCGATTACCCCGAGATGTTCGCGCGTCTGCTGGGCGGTTTCGGCTTTACCTTTCGCACCTACCGCGTGGTGGAGGGCGATTTTCCGGACACGGTGCACGACTGCGATGGCTGGCTGATCACCGGGTCGCGCCACGGCACCTATGAGGATCATCCGTGGATCCCGCCGCTGGAGCAGTTCATCCGCGACAGTTTTGCCGCAAGGGTGCCGATGGTGGGGATCTGCTTTGGCCACCAGATCATCGCGCAGGCCATGGGCGGCAAGGTGGAACGCTATGCCGGGGGCTGGGCCGTCGGGGCGACCGACTATGATTTCGGCGGCCAGCACCTGACGCTGAACGCATGGCACCGCGATCAGGTGACTGAAGCCCCAAAGAGCGCCAAGGTCGTGGCCAGCAATGATTTCTGCACCAACGCCGCCCTGCTATACGATGACCGTGCCTTCACGGTTCAGGCCCATCCCGAGTTTCGCCCGGAATTCATTGATGGCCTGATGAAGACACGGGGCAAGGGTCTGGTTCCTGACGAGGTGATGGCAAAGGCCGCCTCCCGTCTGAGCGAACCTATTCAGGACCGGACCATGGCTGCGCAGATTGCAGCCTTTTTCAAGGAACCCCGGGCTTGACCGCCCGGCCCAAACCAGTGTGATCCCCATGTCCAAATGGACCGACCAACTGCCCGAGGCAGCCCGCGAATATATCGGCGACCGCCGCGTGGACGAAGTGGAATGCGTTGTCGGCGACATCGCCGGCGTGGCGCGGGGCAAGGCGATGCCTGCGCCGAAATTCGCCAAGCAGACCAACTATTTCCTGCCGAACTCGATCTTTCTGCAGACCATCACCGGCGAATGGGCCGACAACCCGTTTGACGCCTTTACCGAGCCGGACATGTATATGGTGCCGGACTTTTCCACCGCCACCGCAGCCCCATGGACGGCGGACGTGACCTTGCAGGTGATCCATGACGCCGAGGACCAGCATGGCAACCCGGTGCCCTATTCCCCCCGAAACGTGCTCAAACGCATCGTCGGGCTTTACGCGGCGCAGGGCTGGACCCCGGTCGTGGCCCCCGAGATGGAGTTCTTTCTGACCGCCCGCAATATCGACCCCAACATGCCGGTCGAGGCGCCGATGGGCCGCTCGGGCCGCAGGGCTGCGGGCAAGCAGGCGTATTCGCTGTCGGCCATCGACGAATACGGCAAGGTTATCGACGACATCTATGACTACGCCGAGGCGCAGGGGCTGGAGATCGACGGTATCCTGCAGGAGGGCGGTGCGGGGCAGCTGGAGCTGAACCTTGCGCACGGCGATCCGGTGCGGTTGGCTGACGATGTGTTCTTTTTCAAGCGGTTGATCCGCGAGGCGGCAATGCGGCACGACTGCTTTGCCACCTTCATGGCCAAGCCGATTGCGGGCGAGCCGGGGTCGGCGATGCATATCCACACCTCGGTGGTGGATGCAAAGTCGGGCAAGAACATCTTTGCCGAGAAGAAGGGCGAGGAGACGGCGGCGTTCTATCATTTCATCGCCGGAATGCAGCACCACATGACCGGGGCAATTGCGGTGATGGCGCCCTATGTGAACAGCTATCGCCGCTATGTCCCGGACTTCTCGGCGCCGATCAACCTGGAATGGGGCCGCGACAACCGCACGACCGGGCTGCGCATCCCGATCTCGTCGCCGTCAGGGCGGCGGGTCGAGAACCGCCTGCCGGGGATGGATTGCAACCCCTATCTCGGCATCGCGGCGACGCTGGCCTGCGGGTATCTTGGCCTGATGGAAAAGCGCGACCCGCGGCCGGAATTCAAAGCCAACGCCTATATCGACAGCGATGACATCCCGACCAACATGGGCGATGCGTTGGACCTGCTGGATGCCGACGAAGCGCTGAAAGAGGTGTTGGGGCAGGACTTCTGCAAGGTCTATGATTCGGTGAAACGCAATGAATACAAAGAGTTCCTGCAGGTGATCAGCCCGTGGGAGCGCGAGCATCTCTTGTTGAACGTATGAACCTTCTGCATGTGAACGACAGGCCGGGACAGTACCCGGCCTCTTTCTACGCGGCCACCGCCGCGCCCCTTGCCCCGTTTGCGCCCCTGCAAGGCGCGCAAAAAGCCGACGTCTGCGTGGTCGGTGGCGGCTATACCGGCCTGTCCGCCGCCCTGCATCTGGCCCAGCGCGGCTATGACGTGGTGCTGTGCGAGGCGCACCGGGTGGGCTTTGGCGCCTCTGGCCGCAACGGCGGTCAGGTTGGGTCCGGGCAGCGTCAGGATCAGGACTGGCTTGAACGCTCGGTGGGGCGCGAACATGCCCGCCGCCTGTGGGATCTGGCCGAGGAGGCCAAGGCGCTGGTCAAAGCGCTGATCCGCGACCACGCGATGCCGGTAACCTTCCATCCCGGCGTCGCCACCGCCTGCTATACCGACGCCGAGGTCCGCGCCTCCCACACCTATACCGACCGCTTGCGCCGCGACTACGGCTACGCCGAGATCACATCGCTCGACCAGACCGCCATCCGCCGCCTGATTGGCTCTGCCGCGTACAAGGGGGGCGAGATTGACCGGGGCGCGGGTCATGTCCATCCGCTGAACTACGCCATCGGCATCGCGGCTGCGGCGGCCAGGGCCGGCGCGCGGCTGCATGAAGGCTGCGAGGTTCTGCGGATCGACCACGGGGCGAGGCCAGTCGTGCATACCGCGCAAGGTTCGGTCACCTGCGATCAGGTCATTCTCGCGGGCAACGGCTATCTCGGCGGGCTGGAGCCACGGGTTGCGGCCCGGGTCATGCCGATCAACAACTTCATCGTCGCGACCGAACCGTTGGGCGAGCGGGCGCAAGAGATCCTCTCTGAACCGGTCGCCGTGGCCGACACCAAATTCGTCGTGAACTACTGGCGTCTGTCCGAGGACAACCGCCTGCTCTTTGGCGGGGGCGAGACCTATGGATACCGCTTTCCAGCCGATATCGCAAAAACCGTGCGCAAGCCAATGCTGGCAGTTTACCCGCAGCTGCGCGACACAAGGATCGACTATGCCTGGGGCGGCACACTGGCCATCACGATGAACCGGATGCCCTGTTTTGCCAGACCGGCGGCGAACGTGCTGTCGGCATCGGGGTATTCCGGTCACGGGGTTGCGATGGCCACGCTCGCGGGGAAAATCCTTGCCGAGGCGGTCGCCGCCCAGACCGAACGCTTCGACCTCATGGCGTCGCTGCGCCCGTCGGCCTTTCCCGGCGGTGCTGCTTTGCGCTGGCCGCTACTGGTGCTTGC
>JANMCI010000453.1:0-3174 GCA_031361245.1 Rhodobacterales bacterium | reverse complement strand
TCCTCGCCTTTTCGATGATGGCTACCGCATGATCGCGGATCGCACCGACTGGACCGGTTTCGGCGTGCTGCCCCATTTCCCGGACGCTTGGCGGCTGCCGGCAGAGGACGCGCTGGACATAGCCAACTCGCCCGCAACCGGTGGGACCAGGATCGCGTGCCTCACCCTGTCGCGCATCGCCAATTTCGACGACCTCGACCCGCTCAAGGCCGAACCGGGGCTGGAGGTGGTGATGGTGCGCGCCGGGCAGGCCGTGCCCGCTGATGCCGCACTGGTGATCATTCCCGGCAGCAAATCGACGCGCGGCGATCTGGCCTATCTGCGGGCGCAGGGCTGGGACATCGACCTTCTGGCCCATCATCGCCGGGGCGGACGCATTCTGGGCATCTGCGGTGGCTATCAGATGCTGGGCCGCTCGGTTGCCGACCCGAATGGCATCGAAGGCCCTGCGGGCGAGACGGCGGGACTGGGCCTCTTGGACGTCACGACCTTGATGACCGCAGACAAACGTCTGACCCGGACCAACGCCGTTCACGCGACAACGGGCACCCCGATGTCAGCCTATGAGATACATCTCGGCCGCAGTACCGGGCCGGATTGCGCCCGCCCCTTTGCCCACATCGCTGGCCGCCCGGAGGGGGCGATGTCGGCGGATGGCCGGGTCATGGGCAGCTATCTGCACGGCATGTTCAGCGACGATGCCTTCCGCACGGCCTTTCTGCATGATCTGGGCGTCGCCGCCGCCCCGAGGTCGCATTCCGCAGATGTCGAAGCGACGCTGGATGCCCTTGCCGCGCATCTTGAGATGCATCTGGATGTGGCAGGGCTACTGGGGTTGGCGCGCTAAGTCACCCAAGCGGTCCCATTCCGCCGGGCTTCCCGGCAGGCCAAGCCGCAACCAGCTGTCGGAATAGGGGAAGATCCGGCTCCAGATATGGTGATGGCCGAGATGCTCTTGCGCCAACGCGGCGTTCCTGGTTGCGTAGGTTCTGAAAAGCAGTGTTCCGCCAATGAGTTGCCAGCCGAAGTTCGCGGCGATGCGGTCCATATTGGCCGCGTCATCGGCCAGTCGCAGGCAGGTCGCAGCCTGCCAGGACCGGTCCAGCAACGCCCGTGTGCCGATCTCCAGCCCCACGCCGGCAACGGGCCAGGGTCCGGCCATGGCGGTCAGCACCGCAATGTCCTCTTCATGGCCAAGCGCGAAACCAAGCCTCAGTCCCGCCAGCCCGTAGAATTTGCCGAACGAGCGCAGCACGATCAGGCGCTCGCATCCCGCGACGTCGGCCAGCGACTGAGCGGGGAGCGGATCGGCGAAGCTTTCATCCACCACGAGGCGCCCGACCTTGGGCAGCAGCGCCAGCAGCGCCGCGCGGTCGTGAAGGGTGCCGTCCGGGTTGTTGGGATTGACCACCACTGCCAGATCGGCACCGGTCAGGGCGTCCAGCGTGCCGACCTCGTCCACCTGCCAGCCGGCCAGGCGCAACGCAGCCGCATGTTCGTTGTACGTCGGGGTCAGGACACGGGCAGTGCCCCGGACCCCGAGATGCGGGATCAACTGGATGGCACCCTGGACACCGGACAGCACGGCGATGGAGGCCTTGGTCGTATAGGCCGCGCGCGCCGCCGCCCGCAGCCCTTCGGTCGCGGTACGGGTCGGCAAGGCAGTCCAGGCCGAGGGCGACAGAACCCCCACCTTGTAAGGGGCACGGTTGATCCCGGTCGACAGGTCGATCCAGTCCGCCGGCGTGCCGCCAAAGCGCTGCATCGCCCAATCCAGATTGCCACCGTGGTCCCGCATTTTCCCCTCAGATCAGCGCCAGAATGGCAAGCAGGCCCGCGAGCGCCGCCATCGCCTTGAGATAGATCTCCAAACCGCGTGCAACTTCAAGCGGCCCGGGATCCGGCGCCCTTTCATTGATCCAAGGTTCGTCAGAAATGTGGTTGTCATAGACCCGAGGCCCGGACAAGCGGATGTTGAGCGCACCGGCCAAAGCCGCTTCCGGCCAACCTGCATTGGGCGAGCGGTGCTTGCCCGCATCGCCGAGCATGCAGTTCAGGCTTTCCCGCCACCGCCCCGATACTGCCCCCGATACTGCCACGAACAGCAGCCCCGTCAGCCGTGCTGGGATCAGGTTTACCAGATCGTCCAGTCGCGCCGCGGCCCAGCCAAAGGCTGCATGGCGCGGACTGAGGTGGCCGATCATCGAATCCATTGTGTTGATCATCTTGTAAACGGCAATCCCGGGCAAGCCAAAGATCACCCCCCAGAACAGCGGCGCCACCACTCCGTCAGAGGTGCTCTCACCCAGACTTTCCAGCGCCGCGCGCCCTACCCCGGCGCTGTCCAGCCATTCGGGATCCCGGCCCACGATCATGGCGACCGCCGTTCTCGCGGCAGCCAGATCGTTTCGGGACAAGGGCAGCGCCACGGCCCGCACATGATCATAAAGCGACCGTGTCGCCAGAAGCGGCCAAGCGAGAACGCCGGTCAGCAGCACCCCGGTCCAGTCGCCGGGCAATATCCACACCACAGCAGCGCATAGCAGCCAGACCAGCGCGCACAGGCCAGCGACCACCGCAACACCGGCCAGCCTGCGCATGAGATCGCTGTCCTGATCGCGGTTGAACCGCCGGTCGCACGCCTCGATCGCCGACCCCATCCAAGTGACCGGATGCCCGATGCGGTCATAAATCGCATGCGGCCAGCCCAGCAGCCCCTCAAGCCCCATGGCCAGCAACATAACGGCGGAAAACATCATCCACGCTCCCCTTCGGATCGGTTGATCGGGGAAAATCAAGGGCTTTGCAAGCCGGATGCCGACGTGTTCGGGGGTTTTGACGCCTTCAGTGGCGGTCACAGAGCGAAAGGAACGCTTGCCGTCCCGGGTCCGCGAGGTCTTTCAGTGGGATTGCCATGCGGCAATCATCGCCAGACCTTCCTGTCGCGGCAGAACAACCGCGAAGCCTTTCTTGTCGTGAACAGCAATCACAACGACCCGGTCAGCGTCGACAGGGATCGCAACGCCTTCGGTACGCAGCGGCCCCAGGCGCGCGTCGGCCTGATGATCTCGGCCCATCGCCCGATAGTTGGCGACAAGGGTCTGAAGCGGGACCTCCCACGCTTCGGCACCCGAGAAATGCATCTGGGTATTTGTGGCCGACCAAAGCAAGCGG
>JANMCI010000140.1:0-14596 GCA_031361245.1 Rhodobacterales bacterium | reverse complement strand
TGGCCGCACAGGCGAACAGGCCGCGCAGGATCGCGACATCCATCATGTTGGCATCGATCAGGCGGATAACCAAGGTGTCGGGCACAAACATCAATGCGCCCGCCGCGGTCACGATCAGGCCGAACCTCTCACCGTGGATTTGCGGCTCGGGCATCTGTCAACCTTAAGATCTGGTTAATTTCTTGAAATCAACCCATTGATATATAAGGACTTTAGAAAACGTCCGGATCTGGACGCCCTTACAGCCCCAGTTTTTGCGCCACCATCTGCCCCACGACCGCCGGATTGGCCTTGCCGCCGGTGGCCTTCAGGACCTGCCCGGTGAACCAGCCCGCCAGCCGCGGATTGGCGCGGGCCTTTTCCACCTGATCAGGATTGGCCGCCATCAGGGCGTCAATCGCCGCCTCGATCGCGCCGGTGTCGGTGACCTGCTTCATCCCATGCTTGGCCGCCTGCGCAGCCGGGTCACCGCCCTCGGTCCACAGGATCTCGAACAGATCCTTGGCCATCTTGCCGCTGATCTCGCCCGACCCGATCAGATCGAGCACGCCGCCCAGCTGCGCCACCGAAACCGGGCTGTCGGTGATCGCCAGACCCTGCTTGTTCAGCCGCCCGAACAGCTCATTGATCACCCAGTTCGCCGCCGCCTTGCCATCACGGCCGCGGGCCACCTCTTCAAAGAAGCTGGCGGATTCCAGATCGGCCGTCAACACGTTGGCGTCGTAGTCGGTCAGGCCGAAGTCAGCCATGAAGCGGGCCTTTTTGGCGTCCGGCAGTTCCGGCATCGAGGCCGCGATGTCATCGACCCAAGCCTGCTCAATCTCCAGCGGCAGAAGGTCCGGGCAGGGGAAATAGCGGTAGTCATGCGCCTCTTCCTTGCTGCGCATCGACCGGGTCTCGCCCTTGTCGGGGTCATAGAGGCGGGTTTCCTGATGGACCTTGCCGCCATCCTCCAGAATGGCGATCTGACGGCGGGCTTCATAGTCGATGGCTTGGGTCATGAACCGCATCGAGTTCATGTTCTTGATCTCGCACCGGGTGCCGAGATGGCTGAAATCCTGTGTCGCCTGATACTTCTCATACTGACCCGGCCGGCAAACCGAGACGTTGACATCGGCCCTGAGGTTGCCGTGCTGCATGTCGCCGTCACAGGTGCCAAGATAGCGCAGGATCTGGCGCAGCTTGGTCACATAGGCGGTCGCTTCCTCCGGCCCGCGGATATCGGGGCGGCTGACAATCTCCATCAGCGCAACACCCGTCCGGTTGAAGTCGACGAACGACATCGTGGGGTCCATGTCGTGGATCGACTTGCCGGCATCCTGTTCCAGATGGATCCGCTCGATCCGCACGAGACGCGCCACGCCGGGACCCATTTCGACCAGCACTTCGCCCTCGCCCACGATGGGGTGATAAAGCTGGCTGATCTGATAGCCTTGCGGCAGGTCGGGGTAGAAATAGTTCTTGCGGTCAAAGGCCGAGCGCAGATTAATCTGCGCCTTCAGACCCAGCCCCGACCTCACCGCCTGTTCGACGCAGAATTCATTGATCACTGGCAACATGCCCGGCATGGCCGCATCCACGAAAGCGACATTGGAATTAGGCTCGGCACCCACTTGGGTCGAGGCGCCGGAAAAGAGCTTGGCGTTGGACGAGACCTGTGCGTGGATTTCCATCCCGATCACCAGTTCCCAATTGTCGCGGGCACCAGCGATCACTTTGGGTTTGGGAGCGGTATAAGTCAGGTCCAGCATGGCGTCCTCCGGAGGGCTTGCCGCTCTTTTAGGGGGACGGGTCTTGCGGGGCAAGGGCCGGAGCGGCGGAAACCTGCCGTTCCGGGCAGAGCTTTGCAGGCTTGGATTGCGCAAAAGCCGTCCAGCCGCCATCACCCGGCGGTCGCGCCAGATGCGACGCCACCTCGTGGAGCGGATGCGTTTCAGACCCTTACTTGGCTTTTCGCTGGCCGCAGGCCTGTTGTCGGCCTGTGCCGGTGTGACAGCACCAATCCTGACGGCCTTTCAGCCCGGCGGCTACACGCCGGTGATGCGCTGGGATGCAAGGCCCGAAGCCGCAACCTGGACCACCCGTGCGTTGGCCGCGGTTGGCGCGCATGATGCAGAGTTGGCTGCAAGGGTCCCGGCTGATATCGAAACTTTCTGCCCTGGTTACAAAAGCGCGTCGCTTGGCAATCGTCGCGCCTTCTGGGTCGGGCTGATGTCGGCCACGGCCAAGCATGAAAGCAGTTTCAACCCCAGGGCAGCGGGCGGGGGTGGGCGCTATATCGGGCTGATGCAGATCTCGCCTGGCACCGCCCGGCTGGCTGGCTGTGAAGCGCGCTCGTCTGCGGGGTTGAAGGACGGGGCGGCCAATCTGGAATGCGCCGTCCGTATCTTTGCGCCGCATGTCGGGGCCGATGGCTATGTCGCGGGAAATGGCAACCGTGGGGTGGCGCGGGATTGGGGTCCGTTCAGCCGCAAGAGCAAGCGGGCCGAGATTGCCGCGTGGACTGCCGCCCAGCCCTATTGTCAGGCTCCGGGCGCCTAGGTCACCCGGTAGACGCGGGCGACCGTGTCCAGCGCGTCCTTCTGCTTGGCGCTGGTCGCCACGCCAGAGGAATGCGCGACATCCTTGAGAACCGCCGTCAGGGTGGCAAAGCTGCCGACCCCCTTCAGCTTCCACAACCGGCGGGTCACGCGGTTGATCCCCGGTCCCGGCCCGCCGCATTCGGTGATCAGCCAGCGGCCCAGAATCACCGCCTCTTGCGCCTGATCATGGCTGTGGCCGACATTGACCTGCAGGCTGCGCAGCAGAGCCTCGTGTTGTTCAGCGCGCGGCAGGCCACCCAATTCCAGATAGCCGATCCCGAGGGCCGCGATGGCGACACCGGCATCCTCCAGACTGTCGACGGGGTGGATGTTGGCATTGCGGCGAAATCCGAATCGCCGGGCGGCCCCCATCACATCCTGCGCCATACCGGCCAGATCGGTGGCGACATAGGCCGCATTGCGCGCCCGGTTCAGCCAGAAATAACCGCCAACCGCGATGGCCAGCAGGCTGAGAATGAACGGCATCAAACCACCTCCAACAGGGTCCGTGCAGGGTAGTGGACCACGGTCTATCAGGTCAATGGTCCGGAATTCGGGCCGAGATGTGGCAGGTGTCTCTTTTGACGACATCTTGTTTTACTGTTTTATACCAATATGATAGGCGATTTAATTAACCTGACCTTAACCTTTTTCGCAACCCGAATGGTGGCAGCGCAAGGGGCGCCCCATACCCCGGACGGCCCACGCCCGACCGGTCACAGGGGCGGTTCAGGGCGTCGGGGTCCGCAAACGAAAGCGCTGGATCTTGCCGGTCTGCGTTTTGGGCAGGGCAGCGGTGAACACGATGCGGCGGGGGTATTTGTAGGGGGCGATGACGGCCTTGACATGGTCTTGCAACAGCTTGACCATCAAGCCGTCCGCGGCATGACCGGGCGACAGGACGACATGCGCCTCGACCACGGCGCCGCGTTCCTCGTCCGGCGCACCTATCACGGCGCATTCCAGTACGGCGGGTTGGTACAGCAAGGCGGCCTCGACCTCGGGACCGGCAATGTTGTAGCCCGCGCTTACGATCATGTCGTCAGAGCGGGCGGCAAAATGAAAGCGGCCCGCCTCATCCTGCCAGAAGCTGTCGCCGGTCAGGTTCCAGCCGTCCCTGACATAGGCCCGCTGGCGGGGGTCGGCGAGATAGCGGCAGCCGGTGGGCCCGCGCACGGCCAGACGGCCCACCTCGCCACGCGGCATCTCGGCCATGTCGTCGCCCACAATGCGCGCCTCATAGCCCTTGACCGGGCGGCCGGTGCAGCCGGGATGATGGTCGTCAAAGCGGTTGGTGATGAAGATGTGCAGCATCTCGGTGGCGCCGATGCCGTCGAGCATCGGCTTGCCGGTGCGGGCGATCCAGTCGTGATAGACCGGGGCGGGCAGCGTCTCGCCGGCGCTGACGGCGGCGCGCAGGGACGACAGATCGGCCCCCTCCTCCATCGCTTTCAGCATGACGCGGTAGGCGGTGGGGGCGGTAAAGCAGATCGTGGCACGGTGTTCCTGAATGAGGGCCACCATGTTGGCGGGGCTGGCCTGTTCCAGAAGCGCTGCCGCCGCGCCAAAGCGCAGGGGAAAGATCGCAAGGCCGCCGAGGCCGAAGGTGAAGGCCAGCGGCGGCGAGCCCACAAAGATGTCCTCGGGCGTGACCTGCAGAACCTCGGCCGCATAACCGTCGGCGATGGTCAGAAGGTCGCGGTGAAAATGCATGGTGGCCTTGGGCTCGCCGGTGGTGCCGGAGGTGAAGCCCAGAAGCGCCACGTCGTCACGCCCGGTGCGGGCGGCAGCAAAGCGCACGGGCTTGGACAGGGCCGCGCGGTCCAGTTCGGCATCGTGATTGGCGGTTCCGTCAAAGCCGATCACGGTCCTCAGGTGGTCCGAGGTCTTGGCGCACAGGACAAGCTCCTCCATCAGCCTTGTGTCGCACAGCGCGTGGCTGATCTGCGCCTTGGTGACGATGGCGGTCAGCTCGCCCGCCCGCAACATCGGCATGGTGTTGACGACGACCGCCCCGGCCTTGGTCGCGGCCAGCCAGCAGGCCACCATGGCCGGATTGTTGGCCGAGCGGATCAGCACCCGGTTGCCGGGCTTTACGCCATAGGTTTCGACCAGCGCATGGGCGATACGGTTGGACCAGTCCGTGAGTTCCTTGTAGGTGCGCTGGCGGCCATTGCCGATCAGCGCCACATGGTCGCCAAAGCCGCGCTCGACCATGCGGTCGGTCAGCTCGACCGCGGCGTTGAGCCATTCGGGATAGTCGAAGGGCGTAATTTCGGGCCAGTCCTGCGACGGCGGCAGGTTGTCGCGGGTGAAGGTGTCGCTGTGTCCTGTGGGTCCCATTCAATCCTCCGGCACGACGGCGGTGGCTTCGATCTCGACCTTGGCGCGGTCCTCGACAAGGGCCACGACTTGCACCAGCGCCATGGCGGGATAGTGGCGACCGATGATGTCGCGGTAGGCGGTGCCAAGGTCCTTGAGGGCAGCGAGGTAGTCGTTCTTGTCTGTCACATACCACGTCAGACGGACGAGGTGGTGCGGTTTGGCCCCGGCACAGGCCAGAACTTCGGTGATCCCGCGCAGGGCCTGGGCGGCTTGCGCGGCAAAATCGTCGCTTTCAAAGACCTGATCGGCGTTCCAGCCCACGATGCCGCCGGTCACCACCAGCCGCCCGCGCGCGGCAACGCCGTTGGAATAGCCCCTGGGGGTGCGCCAATGGGCTGGGTTCAGCATCTCGTGCGGGCCGGTCATGGCGCCTCCTTCGGCAGGATCGAGCGGGCAATGACGAGGCGCTGGACGTCGCTGGCGCCTTCGTAGATGCGCAGCGCCCGGATCTCGCGGTACAGCCGCTCGACCACCGCGCCACGGCGCACGCCGTCGCCACCATGCAGTTGCACAGCCATGTCGATGACACGCTGGGCGGCTTCGGTGGCGTAAAGCTTGGCCATCGCGGCCTCGCGGGTGATGCGGGGGGCGCCTTGATCCTTGGTCCAGGCGGCGCGGTAGATCAAGAGGGCGGCGGCATCGATCTCCAGCGCCATGTCGGCGATGTGACCCTGCACCAGCTGCAAGTCGGCAAGGGCGGCGCCCTGGATGCGGCGCGACTGCACCCGCGCCAGCGTCTCGTCCAGCGCTCGGCGGGCAAAGCCCAGGGCTGCGGCCCCGACGGTCGGACGGAAGACGTCCAGCACGGCCATGGCCAGCTTGAACCCCTCGCCCGCGCGCCCGATGAGCGCCGTCTCGGGCAGGTGAACGCCGTCCAGACGCAGGCGGGCGAGGGGATGGGGGGCGATGACCTCCAGCCGCTCGACCGCGGTGAGGCCGGCGACATCGGCCGGCATCAGAAAGGCCGACAGGCCGCGCGCGCCCGGCGCCTCGCCGGTGCGGGCAACGATCACATAGACATCGGCAATGCCGCCGTTGGAAATCCACGTCTTTTCGCCCGACAGACGCCAGCCGCCCGGCACGCGCTCGGCCACAGTCGCCGTCGCCGCCACATCCGAACCCGATCCCGGCTCGGTCAGGGCAAAGGCGGCGATCGCGGTCCCGGCCCGGCTGCGCTCCAGCCAGAGGCGCTGATCCGCCGTGCCGAACAGCGACACCGCCCCCATGCCAAGCCCCTGCATGGCAAAGGCGAAATCGGCCAGCCCGTCGTGGCGTGCCAGCGTCTCGCGGATCAGACACAGGCTGCGCACGTCCAGCGCCCCGCCGGAGTGTTTCAGCCAGCCGCCCTGCCCCAGCGCCGCCACCAGCCCGCGACAGGCAGCATCGACATCGCCGTGATCCACAGGAAGATGCCCGGCGCACCAATGGTCGAGCGCCTCCGCCAGATCGCGGTGACGTGGCTCGAAAAACGGCCATTGCAGAAAACTTCTATCCATCATTATCCGTCCAGAAATATCCTCCGGGGGTCCGGGGGTGGAAAACCCCCGGCGCTAGTCCCCCGCGAAGATCGGCTTTTGCTTGGCGACAAAGGCCCGGTAGGCCCGTTCGAAATCGGCGGTCTGCATGCAGATTGCCTGCGCCTGCGCCTCGGCCTCGATCGCCCTATCCAGGCCCATGTCCCATTCCTGATGAAGCTGGGTCTTGGTCATGGCGTGGGCAAAGGTCGGTCCGGCGGCCAGACTTTCGGCCAGGGCGCGCGCTTCGGCCTCCAGCGTCTCGGGCGGGTGAAGGGTGTTCCAGAAGCCCCAGGCGTGGCCCTCGGCGGCGGTCATGGTGCGGCCGGTCAACAAAAGCTCTGCCGCACGGCCCTGCCCGATCAGCCGCGGCAGCATCGCGCAGGCCCCCATGTCGCAGCCGGCAAGGCCGATGCGGGTAAAGAGAAAGGCGCATTTGGCGGCGGGTGTGGCCAGACGCAGATCGGCGGCCATCGCAAGGATCGCCCCTGCCCCCACGGCCACGCCATCGACGGCGGCAATCACCGGCTTGCCGCAGTGAAGCATCGCCTTCACCAGATCGCCGGTCATTCGGGTAAAGGCCAGAAGCTCGGCCATCGGCTTGCCAATCAGGGGGCCGATGATGTCATGGACATCCCCGCCCGAACAAAAGTTGCCGCCGTTTGATGCGAAAACCACCACCCGCACATCGGAGGCCGAAGCCAAGGCGCGGAACGTGTCGCGCAATTCGGCGTAGCTTTCAAAGGTCAGCGGGTTCTTGCGCTCGGGCCGGTTCAGCCGGAGCGTGGCCACCCCGCCCGCCACCTCCCACAGAAAATGCTTGGGTTTCAGCCCTGCCAGTTCGGTCATGTCGCGGCCATCCGTTTCAAAAGATCGCTCATCTCGTCCACCTCCCCCTCGGTCAGCGCGCCAAAGAGGCGGTTCACCTCGACCTCATGTTCGGCGGCCAGTCCCTCGAACCGGGCCAGACCCTCGGGCGTCAGCGTGGCAAAGACGGTGCGGCGGTCGGTGCCGGAGGGGGTGCGGCGCACGAGGCCATCCTTTTCCAGACGGTCCACCACGGCGGTTGCATTGCCGTTGGAGACGAGGAGCATCCGGCTGAGGTCCGACATCGTCACCCCGCCCTGTCGGCGGTAAAGGGCCGCCATCACGTCAAAGCGCGGCAGAGTGGTGGCGTGGTTCAGGCGCAGAAACTCGCGCAGTTCTGCCTCGGTCCGCCGGGTCACGGCCAGAAGCCGCACCCAAAGCTTGAGCCGGCGTTTGGAGGCCGGATCGCTCATGCCTCGCCCCCCGAGATCACGATGGACTGGCCGTTGATCCCCTCGGACCCCGGAGCGGACAGAAAAAGGGCGGCGGCAGTCACCTCGGAGGGCTGGAACAGGCGGTTTTGCGGGCTGAGCGCCTCTAGCGCCGCCCGCGCCTCGGGCAAGGTCCGGCCGGTCTTGTCGCTGATGATCTGGATCGAGCGGTCGGTCATCTCGGTGTCCAGAAAGCCCGGGCAGATCGCGTTGACGGTGATGGGTTTGGCCGCGACCTCCAACGCCAGAGAACGGGTCAGCCCCATCACGCCATGCTTGGCGGCAGCATAGGGCGCGATCTTGGCATAGCCCTTGAGCCCGGCGGTCGAGCAGACCGAGATCAGCCGTCCCCAGCCGGTCATCTGGCGCAGCCCCTCGCGGAAGGTCAGAAAAACCCCGGTCAGGTTGACCGACAGCATGGCGTTCCACTGGTCCAGCGTCGTGCGATGAAGGGGCGCGCTGTCGGCCTGCCCGGCGTTGGCGATGACGATGTCGAGGGGGCCCGCGTCCTTGAAGAGCCGGATCACCGACGCCTCGTCGCTGACATCGCACGGCAAGGCGCGGATCGCGGGGTGCTGGCCTGCCACCCGGTCCAGCGCATCCGGCCTGCGGCCACAGATTACCACCTCGGCCCCGGCGCGGGCAAAGCCAAGGGCAAGGTCGGCGCCCGAGCCAGAGCCGCCACCCGTCACCAGAACCCGTTTGCCGGCATGGGTCATGCGCGTGGCACCTCTGTTGTGCGGGCCAAAAGCCGGCGCGCCTGATCGCGGCCCGGAAGATAGGGCAAGGGCCACGGGGCTTCGGTATCGCCGGCCTGAACTGCAGCGTGCAGCGTCCAGTAGGGGTCGGCCAGATGCGGGCGGGCGAGGCAGACAAGGTCGGCGCGGCCTGCCAGCAGGATCGAGTTGACCTGATCCGCCTCGGTTATGTTGCCGACGGCCATGGTCGCGAGCCCGGCCTCGTTGCGGATGCGGTCGCTGAAAGGGGTCTGGAACATGCGGCCATAGACCGGCGCGGCCTCGGTCGAGGTCTGGCCGGCGCTGACGTCGATGATGTCGGCCCCGGCGGCGGCGAACATGCAGGCGATGTCCACCGCATCCGCCGGGGACACGCCGTCGTCGCCGACCCAGTCATTGGCCGAGATGCGCACGGACATCGGACGCTGGCCGGGAAACTCGTCGCGCATGGCGGCAAAGACCTCCAGCGGATAGCGCATGCGGTTCTGAAGGCTGCCGCCGTAGTCATCGGTGCGGGTGTTGGATTTGGGAGAGATGAAAGAGGATAGAAGGTACCCGTGCGCCGCGTGCAGCTCGACCATGTCAAAGCCGGCATTGGCAGCCATTTCGGTGGCTTTGACGAATTGCATCAGGACCTTGTCCATGTCGTCGCGGTCCATTTCCCTGGGGGTCTGGTTTTGCGGCGACCACGGAATGGCAGAGGCGCTGAGCACGGGCCAGTTGCCGCGGGCAAGGGGGGCGTCGCCCTCTTCCCAGCCCAGTTGCGTCGAACCCTTGCGCCCGGAATGGCCGATCTGGCAACAGATCCTGGCCCGGGTCTCGGCATGGACGAAATCGCAAAGCCGCTTCCACGCCGCCTCGTGTTTGGGACTGTAAAGCCCGGTGCAGCCGGGCGAGATGCGGCCATGGGCCGAGACACAGGTCATCTCGGTATAGACCAGCCCCGCGCCCCCTTTGGCGCGTTCGGCGTAATGGGCGAAATGCCAGTCGGTCGGGCAGCCGTCCACGGCCTTGTACTGCGCCATGGGCGAGACGACGATGCGGTTTTGCAGCTCCATCCCGCGCAGGCGGAAGGGCGCGAACATCGGGCGACGGCCGTGGGTGCCGCCGGCCTGATCCTGAAACCAGTCTTCAACCCGTGCCAGAAAGGCGGGGTCGCGCTGGCGCAGATTCTCGTGCGATATCCGTTGGCTGCGGGTCAGCAGGGAGTAGGCGAACTGCAGGGGGGGCATGTCGAGATAGCGCTCGACCTCTTCGAACCACTCCAGCGAATTGCGCGCGGCGGATTGCAGGCGCAAAACCTCGATGCGGCGTTCGTCCTGATAGCGCTGGAAGGCGGCCGGAAGCGTGGGTTCGGAGTGAAGATAGGAGGCGAGAGCGATGGCGCTGTCAAAGGCAAGGCGGGTGCCGGAACCGATCGAGAAATGCCCGGTGGCCGCGGCATCGCCCATCAGGACGACGTTCTCGTGATACCAGCGGTTGCAGATGACGCGGGGGAACTGCATCCAGACCGCCGAGCCGCGCAGATGGGCGGCGTTGGACATCAGATCATGTCCGCCAAGATGGGCGGCAAAGATGGTGCGGCAGGTCTCGACCGTCTCTTCCTTGGACATGGCGGCAAAGCCCCAGGCGTCCCACGTCGCGGGCGCACATTCGACGATGAAGGTCGCGGTGTCGGCGTTGAACTGGTAAACATGGGCCCAGACCCAGCCATGGGCGGTCTTTTCAAAGATGAAGGTGAAGGCGTCGTCGAATTTCTGATGGGTGCCAAGCCAGACGAATTTGCACTTGCGGGTGTCGATGTCGGGCTGGAAGGTGGCGGCATATTCGCGGCGGACGAGGGAGTTGATGCCGTCGCAGGCCACCACGAGGTCATAGTCGCCGCGGTAGTCCTCGGCGGTCTTGAACTCGGCCTCAAAGCGCAGATCGACGCCAAGCTCGCGGGCGCGGGCCTGCAGCAGCATCAGCATGGTCTTGCGCCCGATGCCGGCAAAGCCGTGGCCGCCCGAGACGGTGCGCTGACCGTTGTGGATGACGGCGATGTCGTCCCAATAGGCGAACTCGCTGCGGATCGCGGCGGCGCTGACCGGGTCGTTCAGCTGCATCCGGCCAAGGGCGTCGTCCGACAGGACCACGCCCCAACCGAAGGTGTCGTTGGCGCGGTTGCGCTCGAGCACGGTCACCTGATGGGTGGGATCGCGCAGCTTCATCGAGATGGCGAAGTAGAGGCCTGCGGGGCCGCCGCCAAGGCAAAGCACGTTCATCGCCCGCTCCCTTTTCGGCGACCTGATGGCGCCTCAAGGCCAGAGTGGCACTGGCGGGAAACAATTTCAAGCTTGAAATGCCTGGCGGGCGAAGCCTCCGGCGGGAGTATTTGGCAAGGTGCAATGGGTCAGGTAAAGGAGCGGATGGTTTGCAGGGCACCATCGAGGGCGCGGCCCTCTTCGTCCTGAAGGGCGGCCTCGCGCAGGCGGCGGGCCCAGTCGGCGGCGTCAGGGCGGGAGGCGACGGCGGCGATGCCTTGCAGCACGCGGTCGAATTTGGAGAGGCCGCGGGCATGGGTGTCGGAATAGCCCTTGATGAGGCGGCGGCAGCGCAGGGTTTCGACCGCAAGGTCATAGTTCTGCGGCAGGTGGAGGCGGGCGGTGGCGAGCCATGCCTCGAGATGCGCCAGTTCCTGCGCATGGCGGAACGAGCGGCGGCGGCGGGGTCTCAGGGCGGAGAGGGCGAATAGGGTGACGAAGGCTGGCAGGCTGTCCGAGCGCAGGCGGCGGCCCTTGCCGAACCAGCGGCCGATGCGGGCGGTCCACAGGGCGCTGGCATCGAGGCGGGCGCCAAGACGGGCGGGGAGGAGGCCGATGATCTCTTCGGCGCGGGGGTGGAAGAATTCGGTGAGGTGCATGACCTTGTCGTCGGCCATGGCCATTTCGCGGGCAATGCGGGCTTGGCGGGCGGGCCGGGTTTTCAGGTCGGCCACACGGATCACGTCGTCATAGGCCATCGCATTGGCGATGTATTTGGCGGCCTCGCGGGTCAGGGCGTGGTCCTTGGCGGGCAGGTCGAGGGCGAGGAAGGCTTCGACGCGGCTGAGGTAGTCGGCGCCATAGGCGAGGTCTTGAAAATCAACGACTTTCTGCAGGCCAGGGCGGGCGAGTTCGGCCACGGCGGGCGGCAGGCGGTCGGCGCGGGCGGTGAGGGTTTGCCATGCGGTCAGAAGGCGCGCGGGGCCAGTCGGGCCTGAGGCCGCGCGCTTGACCGGGGCCGGGGTCTCGGTCGCGGGGTGCAGGGCAGCCTCATATCCGGCACGGAAGGCGCGCAGAGAGGCGTCGGCGCCTTTGCCGCCTGCGGTGATCGCGGCTTCATAGGCCACGACGGGGAACGGCAGGGTGCCGGAGGCGGCCAGCGCGCCAAAGAGCGAGGCGGAGATGACGGAGCCCTGCCCCACCGCCAGCGCCTCGAAATCGGCCATGATCAGGCGGCGGGCGGCGATTTCGGCGGCGGCGACGACTTCGGGCGAGGAGGCGATGCCGTCGCCCGGCACGGTCTTTTCGCTGACGGCAAGGGCGCGGTGGGTCGAGGTGATGAGCGTGGTGCGGTCAGGCGTCACAAAGCCGCGGATGATGGCGCGGCCCGCCTCCATCATCTCGGCGGTGATCATGATGTCCACATCCCCGGCGGCGGGCATCAGGGCAAAGATCGGCTGGCGCGGGCCGGTGGCGGCCATTTCGATGTAATAGATTGTCGCCCCGGTGCGTTGGGCGACGCCCGCGACCGAGGTGGCCTGAGCGGTGAAGCCACCCGCGCGGGCGAGATCTTCGATCCACGAGGTCAGCACGCCGCCACCCTGACCACCGACGGCAATGATGGCAAGCTTGATCACTTCTGTCTGAACTTTGCCTTGCATCGTCATGATATCACATCGAAACTCAGACGTCTTGCGCCACGGCGGGACTGCAGCCAGCCGATCACACCTGCGCGGAAGGCCGACAGGCGGCGCTCCCAGGCGGAGGGGTTGTGGATGACGTCGGCGCGGTAGAAGGAGGGGCACAGAACGGCGGCGTCGGCCACCTCGCCGCAGTTGCCGCAACCGACGCAGGATTGGTCGATGGAGGCGACGGGGTCGTCGCGCAGCGGGTCGTCGAGCCTTTTCAGCGACAATGAAGGGCAACCCGAGAGGCGGATGCAGGCGTGATCGCCGGTGCAGATGTCCTCGTCAACGCCAAAGCGCGGGGCTTCGACGCGGCGGCCTTCCTTGATCGCCTGGTTGCGCAGGGGCTTTTCGCGCCGCTGTTTGTTCAGCATGCATTCGGAAGAGGCGACGATGACCTTGGGACCGGGCGCCTTGGTTGTCAGCGCCTCGATCAGCGTGTCGCGCATCCGGCCCACATCATAGGTGTTGTCGATCTGGCGCACCCAGCTGATGCCGACGCCCTTGATGGCCCTGGAAATCGGGTTCTTGGTGGCCTTGGTGGCGTTGTCGGCGCGCGACGACATCACGTCCTGACCGCCGGTCGCGGCGGAATAGAAGTTGTCCACCACCAGCGCCACACCGTCGGATTTGTTGAAGGCCATGTTGGTGAAGGAGGACGACAGGCCGTTGTGCCAGAAGCCGCCGTCGCCAATGATCGCGATGGGGCGACGCTCGCCCCCGCCGTCAAAGGCGCCATTGGCGGCGGGGCCGAGGCCGTAGCCCATGGTGGCGCCGCCGATTTCGAACGGTGGCAGGGCGCCGAAGAGGTGGCAGCCGATGTCGGCGGCGATCTGGTGTTTGCCAAGCTGCTTTTCGACCAGTTTCATGGCGGCAAAGATCGGCCGTTCCGGGCAGCCGGTGCAAAAGCCGGGCGGGCGGATGGGCACGGTCTTGCTGAGGTCCGGAATGGCCGGGCGGTCCACATTCGGGGCGCGGATGGCGGCGGGCAGCATCTGGGGGGCGGCGGCTTTCAGGAAGGCTTCGATGCCCTGCATCATCACGGTGCCGGTGTATTCGCCCGCCATCGGGAAGGCGCCCTTGCCGTGGAGTTTTGCCGTGCCACCGGCGCGGTAGAGCATGGAACCCAAGGCCTGTTCGATGAATTCGGGCTGACCCTCCTCGATCACCAGAAGGTGGTCCTTGCCGGCAGCGAAGGCCAGAAACTCATCCGGAACAAGGGGATAGGTGACGTTCAGCACATAGATCGGCACCTCGGTTTCGCCGTAAAGGTCGGCAAGGCCAAGGCGTTGCAGGGCGCGGATGGTGCCGTTGTACATCCCCCCCTGCACGACGATGCCGATGGGGGCAGAGGCGGGGCCAAAGACCTCGTTCAGCTTGTGGTCAGTGATGAATTTCAGCGCGGCGGGCATGCGGTTCTTGATCTTGTCCTGCTCATGCGCATAGGACATCGGCGGCAGCACGATCCGGTTGAAATCGCTGCGCGGGGCGCTGAGGGCATCGCGGACCGAGAGCGGCGGGCGGCGGTTGTCGCGGGTCGCAAAGCTGCCGGTGACATGGCAGGAGCGGATGCGGACCATCAGCATGGCGGGGGTGTTGGACGCCTCGGACAGGGCAAATGCGTCACCGACCGCCTTGACGATGGAGGGCAGGTTGGGACGCGGGTCCAAGAGCCAGAACTGCGACTTCATAGCGAAGGCGTGGGTGCGTTCCTGCATGATCGAGGAGCCTTCACCGTAATCCTCGCCCACAATCACCAGCGCCCCGCCGGTCACACCGGACGAGGCGAGGTTGGCCAGCGCGTCGGAGGCGACGTTGACGCCGACCGGGCCCTTGAAGGTGACAGCCCCGCGGATCGGATAGTGGACGGAGGCGGCCAGCATGGCGGCGGCGGCGGCCTCGTTGGCGCTGGCCTCGAACCTCACGCCAAGTTCGGCCAGGAGGTCCTGCGCGTCGGCCAGAACGTCCATGAGATGGGAGATCGGTGCGCCCTGATAGCCGCCGACATAGCCCACGCCGTTTTCAAGGAGCGCCTTGGTCAGGGCAAGGATGCCCTCGCCGGTAAAGGTGCCGCCCTGCCCCAGACGCAGGTGTTCGACCTCGGCTTTGAAGCTGCGTTCTGCCATCAGATGTCATGCTTTCTTATGTTGGC
>JANMCI010000528.1:0-5825 GCA_031361245.1 Rhodobacterales bacterium | reverse complement strand
AAATTGTTTACGGAATGGAAATTCTGTAGACGTGGCGTGGAGGTCGTGAGTTAATGAAAAAAAAGAAAATCGAGCAACAAGATGCAACATTCCAGACCAGCGTCGACCCAATCCATGGCGATGCTGAACTTCCCGGATTTGGCTCCGTCCCAGGAACCGAGTCCGCAGCAATTGCGAAACAGGCAGAGTGTCTCTGTTTCCACCCCGACGCCGTTCCTGGTCGAGCCGCAGGTTGGCCACATCAAATCATCCACCCTTTCCTTCCTGAACCTGCATGTGCATGGCAACTTGCTGGTCAGCTTTCTCCGGGCCCGCAAGCGGACATTCATTGACCGTCTGAACTGGCGGCTGCCCGAAACGGACGGAATGGAGTTTGACCAATACGACACGCCCGCTTGCCGCTGGATCGTGCTTCATGAATTCGGCGAAGTCATCGGCGGCATCCGGATGACGCCCACGACTGCCCGTTGCGGGATCTACAGCTACATGCTTCGCGACGCCCAGAAGGGTCTTCTTCAGGAAATCCCTTCTGATGTGCTGTTCTTCGAGGCCCCGGTTTCGCCGTCGATCTGGGAGGCATCGCGCCTCTTCATTTCGCAGGACGTGCCGGCAGACCGCCGCTTTCTGGTCCAGTCGATCCTCATGGAGGCGCTGAGCAAGGCGGCGCGCGAGATGGGTGCGAGCCAGGTAATCGGCATTGTCCCTGCCGTCTGGTCCCGCTGGCTACGCCGGCTGGATCTGGATGCCGTACCGGTTGGGCCAAGGTTCTCGATTGATGGAACCTACAGTCAAGCCGCCCTATTCAACACATCATTCCGGCACTTCTGACCGGCAAGGTGACGCCTCTGCAGACAGCGAAATGGCTTGGCCGCGCAGCCACAATGGTCGGGCTGGCCCGCGATGCAAAAAGCTTGTGTTATCGGGTTGTTGGCGCACCCAGCACGATTCGAACGTGCGACCTTTGCCTTCGGAGGGCAACACTCTATCCAGCTGAGCTATGGGTGCCTGCGGCTGGACTTAGGGCAAGTTACCGCACTCTGCAACCGTAATTTCCTCAAGGCCGGCGATATCGGCACAAGACCTCTGGGCAAAACGCAATGTGACGCCCGGTAGGGCTACTCGACGATTTGTGCGCCAACAGCGAACGGTCAGGCAAAAAGATCGTGGCAAAGCTCCAGAGCGGACACCAGCGCGTCAACCTCGCCCACCGTGTTGTACAGACCGAACGAGGCGCGGCAAGTTGCGGTCAGGCCCATCGACTGCATCAGTGGCATGGCGCAATGCGTGCCCGCCCGCACCGCGATGCCCCGCTTGTCCAGCACGGTCGAGATGTCAAGGGCATGCGCCCCACCGTCGAGCGAAAAGGAAAAGATCGCGCCCTTGGTCGCGGAATTGCCCTGCACATGCACCCAGTTCAGACCATCCAGCCGCTTCTGGGCATAGTCGCGCAAAGACCGCTCGTGTGCCGCGATGTTCGTCATCCCAAGGTCTGTCAGATAATCCAGCGCCACACCCAGACCGATTTGCTGAACAATCCCCGGCGTTCCCGCCTCGAACTTCATCGGCGGATCGTTCCACGTCACCATGTCGCGCGTCACTTCGCGGATCATGTCGCCGCCGCCAAGGAAAGGGCGCATCTCGGCCTGGCGGTCCGGATGGATGAAGATCGCGCCGGAACCACTTGGACCGTATAGCTTATGTCCGGTGATTGCGTAAAAGTCGCAGCCCAATGCCTGCACGTCGACCTTCATGTGGACCGCCGCCTGCGAGCCGTCAACCAGCACCGCAACCCCCTTGTCGCGGGCTCCTCTGCAAATGGCGGCAACATCGACCACGGTCCCCAGAACGTTGGACATATGGGTGACGGCGACAAGCCTCGTCTTGGGGCCGATGGCCGCCAGCACCGCTTCCGGGTCCAGATCGCCCTTGGCATCGACCTCGACCCATTTCAGCACCACACCCTGACGTTCTCGCAGAAAGTGCCATGGAACGATATTGGCGTGATGCTCCATGATGCTGAGAACAATCTCATCCCCCGGCTGGAAACGCGGGGCGGCCCAGGCGTAGGAGACGAGGTTGATCGCCTCGGTCGTGCCGGTCGTAAAGACGATATGATCGGGCGAGGCTGCGTTCAGAAACCGGGCGATCTTGCCACGCGCAGCTTCGTAATTGTCGGTCGCAAGGTTCGACAGATAGTGTAAGCCTCTGTGAACATTTGCGTATTCGCTTGTGTAGGTGCGGGTGACCGCGTCAATCACCACTTGCGGCTTCTGGGCCGAGGCACCGTTGTCGAGGTAAATCAGCGGCTTGCCGTTCACCTGTCGCGACAGGATCGGAAAGTCGGCGCGCAGCTCTTGGACATCGTACATGATCAGCCCCCCACGCCCAGCACCATGACCAGAAGAATTGACAAGATCACCACAACGCTGACCACCGTCCCGATGATTCCAAGAAAAGTCACGAGCGCCGAGCGAAACCCATGCAATTCGGCGATGAAGATCGGCAACAGCCACAGGGTCAGAACCAGACTGCCCAACCCGATCACCACCGCCATCGGAGGCAAAAGCGCCATGGACACGATTTGCGCCATTTGCAGGGCAAGCAGCAGGAACTGGATCCATCCCAGGATCGACAGGCCCTGGTTGAAGGTGCCGACACCGCCGAATTGCCGGCCCACGATAAAGATAAGCCCGGCAATTGTGGCAAGACTGGCAAACTGAATGGCGGCAAAAAGGACGGGATCTTCGAGGATCATCAACAACTTGCTGTCAACCGCATCTGGAGACAGCGTTGCAACCAGTTCGGCCAGCAGGGTCGATGAAACGGCCGCAAGTGCCAGAATTGTCCAGCGCTCGCCTTGCGAAAACGGCCAGCTCATGACGACCCGCGCCGCCTGCCTCGGGTTGCGAAGCGTCAGGCGCAACGTCCCGATGAAATCCACGTCCACCGTGTCCATCAGCTTTCGACCTCCATCAGGGCCAGTCCCCAGATCACGAGAAACCCCGCAGCTACGCCCCAGCCCAGTATGGCGGCGCCTGGCCCTGCCCCGACAAGCCCCTGCACCAGCATCGCGGGCGAGATGACAAGCAGCGACCAGAACAACGCCAGCCGTCCGCCATAAAAGCTGCCCTTGCCCCCAAAAGCCCGCGCCAGCAGATGACCAAGTGCGGCCAGCAGATACCACATCGGAATCGTCGCCAGCAGCCCAAGACCCGCCGCATAAAGACGCGGCAACAAGGGGTTGGCCGGGTCCAGATGGGCCTGCCGTGCAAGGCCGGGCGAAACGGCCGCCAAAGCAAGCAACAAGAACGCCAGCAGGAACGAAAAGACAAAGGGCTCTGACGGGCCACGCGCCATTAAGCGGTGCACAACGGCCCGCGGACGCCGCCAGCTTTCCACAATGTCGGTCGTGACGGACATCAGTGATCGTGCCTCGCCAGCCATCCTTCAAGCCGGCCGCGAATGTCATCGGCAATCGCCTCATCGTCAATCTCGGCAATCGCCTGAGCCAGAAAGGCCAGCACCATCAGCGACTGCGCCTGCGCCAGCGGTACGCCACGCGACCGCAGATAAAACAGCGCGGTCTCGTCAATCGCACCAGTGGTCGAGCCGTGGCTGCATTTCACATCGTCGGCATAGATCTCCAACTCCGGCTTGGCCAGAAACTGGCTTTCGCCGTCCAGAAGCAACGCCTGACTTATCTGATAACCGTCGGTCTTTTGCGCCCCATGCCTGACCAGGATCTTGCCTTGGAACACCCCGACAGCCCCGTTTTTCAGGACCTTCTTGAACACCTGACGGCTCTCGCAGCGTTGGCCGCCGTGGGTGACAAAGACGGTGTCATCATGATGGAACTTGCCGTCGCCCACAGCCGCACCCGCGACATGCGCCACCGCATCATCGCCCAGAAGCTCGATGATAGCTTCGTTGCGGGTCAGAACGCCATTGGCCGTCAGGGTAAAGCTCTTGAACCGGGCGTTGCGGCGCAGCCGGGCGAAGATATGGGTGACGGCGCAGCGGGCGTGGTCGCGTCCCTGCGTGCGGATGTGATGAAAACGCGCGGCCTCGGCCAGCTCGATCTCCATCACCATGTTGAGGCGCGCGGCAGCGGGGCCGCTTTCCAGAACGGTCAGGCTGGCGCCCGCCTCGACGCGGACACAGTGGTGCAAGATCGCATCAGAAGTCTCTGACTTGTGGACATAAATCAGAGAAACCGGTTTTGTGGGCGTGGCGATCACCCGGATCAGGACACCGTCCGTTGCATAGGCGGAATTGAAGGCGGCAAGCGGGCGTGCGACCGGGCTCTGCCCGGCCTTTTCCAGATCGCCATAGAAGTCTTCGGCCCAATGAGGTGCCGAGCCAGCCGCCGCAAGCCGGCTGATTTCGATCCCCGACATGGTCAGGTCATCGGACGCCGCAGCGTCGAAAACGCCGTCAATGAACACCAGTTTCAGCCTGTCGATGCCGTCAAAGGCCGGAGGCTCATCATTGGCGTCAAAGACGGCCGCGGCAGCAGCGTCCGAAGCGGTCAGGCTGGAGGGGTCGGTATAACGCCAGTACTCGTCACGCTTGCCCGGCAGACCCATCGATTGCAGCCGCGCCAGAGCGCGTTCGCGCGCCGCCTGAAAGCCTGCCGGCAGCCCCAAGCCTGCGATCCGTCCGGCCAGTTGATCCTGCCTGATCTGTACCAGACCCATCACTCCACCTCGGACAGCAGATCGGCATAGCCATTGTTCTCAACCTCAAGCGCCAGCTCCGGACCGCCCGACTTGATGATGCGCCCTGCGGCCATGATATGAACGACATCCGGTTTGATATGGTCCAGCAAGCGCTGGTAATGGGTGATGACCAGAAACGACCGCCCGGCATCGCGCAACGCGTTGACCCCGTCCGCCACCAGTTTCATCGCATCGACGTCAAGCCCGGAATCCGTCTCATCCAGGATGCACATCCTTGGCTCCAGCACGGCCATCTGCAAAATCTCGTTGCGCTTCTTCTCGCCGCCCGAAAAGCCGACATTCACCGGGCGTTTCAACATGTCGGCGTCGATCTGCAGCCGCTTGGCCTTGTCGCGCACCAGTTTCAGAAAGTCCCCGGCCGAAACCTCGGTCTCACCGCGCGCCTTGCGCTGGGCATTGAGCGCCGTGCGCAGAAAGGTCATATTGCCGACGCCCGGTATCTCGACCGGGTATTGAAAGGCCAGAAACAGACCAGCCGCGGCGCGCTCTTCCGGCTCCATCTCCAGCAGGCTCTTGCCCTCAAGCGTCGCACTGCCTTCGGTCACCACATAGCCATCGCGCCCCGACAGCACATAGCTCAGCGTCGATTTGCCAGAGCCATTCGGCCCCATGATCGCATGCACCTCGCCCGCCTTGATCGTCAGATCGACCCCTTTCAAGATCGGCTTGCCACCGTCTTCAAGCTCCGCGTGCAGATTTTTGATCGTCAACATTTTTCAGGTTCCACTTGAAGCAGCTTGCAGCACGACGAGGTCGTGCCTCAGCTTTGAGAAAAGGGTGGGAAGGGCGTCGACAGCACGTGCACTGCGCGCGACAGGCCCGGCCGTGGCCAGGCTGGTGTGAAACGAACCGTCAGCCATTGCGGCCGCCGAATGTCAGAACTGGACCGTGGCTCCCCGCCACATCACCGAAAACTCGGTGGTGTGGCTGACGATCTGGTTGACCCACTCTTCCGAGGTCAGGGGCACAAAACGTTGCGGCCACAGATGCACGGCGTTGTGAAAGAACAACACGCCGCCCAGAACTCCCACCGCTTTCAGCGCCGTGGCGATCTTGGAGCTCATTCCCAACGCAAGGCCTGCGACC
>JANMCI010000389.1:0-4647 GCA_031361245.1 Rhodobacterales bacterium | reverse complement strand
ATGCTTCCGGGTTATGTTGACGCGAGTGGCGACAAGATTGACGGCAACGACGCCATTCTGGCAGGAACCTTTGGCAATGACGATGTGATCGTCGCCGGGGGCGGCAACGACTCGGTTGATGCGGGTCTGGGCAACGATCTCGTCTATGGCGGTGCGGGCAATGACACGCTGATTGGCGGCGCCGGAAACGACACGATCTATGGCGATACCAACCTTGACAGCGGCGGCACGCATGGCACCGGCGGCACTGGCGGCACGCATGGGACCGGCGGCACGGGTGGCACTGACGGGACCACGACATTTTATGACGATATGATTTACGGCGGCGACGGCAACGACGTCGTTTATGGCGAGCTTGGGCGGGACACGATTTACGGCGGTACCGGCAACGACACGCTGGTGGGCGGCGTCGGAGACGATACGCTGGTTGGCGGAGCCGGCATCGACCAGATGACCGGCGGCGATGACCGCGACATGTTTGTCGGCGGCAATGGCGGTGACGTTGTCGATGGCGCCGAAGGCGGTGTGGACAATGACACGCTGGACCTGCGCGGCCTGGGCGCAGTTACCATCGTCTATGACGCCGCGAACCGTGAGAACGGCACCGCGACCTTTGCGGACGGCGGCGTTCTGACCTTCCGCAACATCGAGAACATCCTGCTGGACCCGCAGCGTGACGGCTATGTTGACGGCACGGCGGGCGGCGATCTGATCAATGGCAGCTATGTCGATCCGAACGGCGACCGGATTGACGCGGGCGATGCCCTGCTGGCGGGCGCCGGGCCCAATGACGATTATGTCCGCGCGGGCGACGGCAATGACACGATTCTGGCGGGTGAGGGCAATGACATCGTCTATGCTGGCACTGGCAACGACGCGGCCGATGGCGGCAACGGCGATGACACGCTGCGCGGCGAGGCGGGCGACGACGCGCTGGAGGGCGGCACCGGCAACAACGCGCTTTATGGCGGCGATGGCAACGATCTGCTGACCTCGGGGTCGGGCAATGATCTGCTGGATGGCGGGGCCGGTAACGACACGATCTATGGCGTCGGCGGCGACGACACGATCCTTGGCGGGGCCGGCAGCGATCTGGTCTATGGCGGTCCGGGCGGCGATCTGATCGACACCTCGAATGCGCTGCAATCACCCGACATCGGCTATCCGGGACTGTACCCGGCAGACACCGATCCGAACAATGACAAGGACACCGTCTATGGCGGGACGGGCGATGACACGATCCGCACAGGCGATGATGCCGACCTGATCAGCGCCAACGAAGGCAACGACCTGATCGATGCCGGCGTCGACAATGACACGGTGTTCGGTGATGCCGGCAACGACACGATCACCGGTGCCGAGGGGTCCGACCGCATTGATGCCGGAGCGGGCAATGACCTGGTCTATGGCGGCTATGGCCCCGGCGTGCCGGATGCGGTGAACATCCCCGATGCCACAGATCTGGCGCCGGGCAACGGGCTGGACACCATCTATGGCGGCGATGGCAACGACACCATCTTTGGCATGGACGACGCGGACTGGGTCTATGGCGACGCTGGCAATGACCTGCTGGATGGCGGCATCGACAATGACCGGCTTTACGGCGGTACCGGCAATGACAGCATCATCGGCGGTCAGGGTGCAGACTCGATGTACGGCGGCGATGACCGCGACCTGTTCGTCAGCGGCAATGCCCGCGACTTTGTCGACGGCAACGAAGGCGGCGATGACTATGATACGCTGGATCTGACCGGAGCCGGCCCGTTCCACATCGTCTATGACCCTTTGGACCCCGAAAACGGCACGGTTCAGTTCCTTGATCCGACCGACCATCATGTGACCGGCACGCTGATTTTCAAGAACATCGAGAACGTCATCCCCTGCTTTACGCCCGGCACGCTGATCGCGACGCCGCGCGGCGAGGTGGCGGTCGAGAGCCTGCGCGTCGGCGACAAGATCATCACCCGCGACAATGGCATGCAGGAGATCCGCTGGCTGGGTCGCCGCGATCTGAGCTGGACCGATCTGGCCGCAGCGCCGCATCTGAAGCCGATTCTGATCCGCCAGGGTTCATTCGGAAACGGCCTGCCAGAGCGGGACATGATGGTATCGCCCAACCACCGCCTGCTGGTGGCCAATGACCGCACGGCGCTGTATTTCGACGAGCACGAAGTGCTGGTTGCGGCCAAGCATCTGGCAGCGGGCAACGGGATCCGCTCGGTTGACGCCGCGGGTGCGAGCTATATCCACTTCATGTGCGACCGCCACGAGGTCGTGTTGTCGAACGGGGCGTGGAGCGAAAGCTTCCAGCCCGGCGACATGACGCTGAAGGGGATGGGCAACGCACAACGCTTGGAAATCTATGATCTGTTCCCGGAACTCAAGACCGAAGCGGGCGTGGAAAACTATGCCGCGGCGCGCCGGACGTTGAAGCGTCATGAGGCTTTGCTGATCGTCAAGTAAGTCATGCAGCTGTCACGGTTCCGCAAGGACCGAGACAACGGACAAGGGGGGCGCATGCCCCCCTTTTCTGCATTTGGGCACCCGGTCCCACGCCTGCTGACCCGGTGCCGGCCGAATGGCCTGAAGGGGCAGGTCAACGGGCCGGACCACCTCTGTCCTGCCGTGTCCGCGCGCCGTTATGGAGCCATGCACACCCGCCCAAAGCGATTCTAGCTGCCCGGAAACCGTTGGGTTCATCCCTTTAAGATTTCCAAGGCAGTGCCCAGCCGCTGCCACAATCAACGGTCATTGGCCGCAAAGTCTGCGCAGTTTGATCCTAATTTGGTGACTTTTCGCGACTAATTCATACGACCAAGAACGCTGGGCAGGGCATCATGGTTACGTGGAACGGTACAAAGAACGCCGATACTTATGCGGGCGGCATCGACAACGATTCGCTCACCGCGAATGGTGGGGCGGATACGGTATCGGGTGGCGCGGGCAATGACAGCATCTATGGCGGTGCCGGGAACGACAGCCTGACCGGCGACGCCGGCAACGATCTGATCTATGGCGGCGCGGATCTGGATGTCATCTCTGGCGGGACCGAGAACGACACGATCTATGGCGACGCGGGCAATGACAATCTGGCGGGCGATGCCGGCAATGATCTGCTTTATGGCGGTGACGACCAGGACACCTTGGCGGGCGGCGCTGATGAGGACACGCTCTATGGCGACCTCGGCAATGACAGCCTGCTGGGCGATGCCGGCAACGACAGCCTGTTTGGCGGCACCGGCAACGACACGCTGTCGGGTGGCACGGGCAATGACACACTGTCGGGCGATGCGGGCAATGACAGTCTGCTCGGCGGAGATGGCGACGACACCTTCCGGCTGAGCGGCACCTTTGGCAGCGACACCATTGTCGGCGGCGAAGTGGGCGAAACTGGCGGCGACACGATCGACGCCAGCAGCGCCACCACCCCGATCAATGTGACCTATACGTCCGCCAATGGCGGGACGATCAGTGACGGCACCAGCACGGCCAGCTTCTCGGAAATCGAGAACTTCACCCTTTCGGGTTCAAACGACACCTTTAACGGTGCCTCGGCGACAAGTGGCGTCAACGTCAGCTCTGGCTTTGGCACCGACACGCTGACGGGCGGGTCCGGCAACGACACGATGACGGCGGGCGTCGGCAGCGACAGCGTCACTGGCGGCGCGGGCGATGATGTCCTGACCGGCAGCAGCACCAGCACCACGGCAGGCAGTTCTGGGCAATTGAACTGGTCCTCGTTGGGCAACGGCACGAGCGTCACGGGCGGAACATCGTCTGTCACGTCCTCGGGTGTGCAGATCAACATCGGCTATCACAACGACGGCGTCGGAACCTCGGCCACCGTCAGCAACACCACGCAATATGTGGCGGGCAGCGAAACCTTCAGCACCACGTCGGCGCTGTGGCTTGTGGGCAATGGCGCGGGGCCGACCTCGACCACGACGCTGAATTTCTCGGCGGCCGCGGGCAGCCTGATGGACGGCACGGCCAGCAACGTGTCCTTCCGTCTGAATGACATCGACCGCAGCACCTGGCAGGACGTCGTGACGGTCCTGGCCTATGATGCCGAAGGCAATCTGGTGCCGGTCACCATCACCTCGGCCAGCAGCGGCGCCAATGCCGATACGGTTTCGGGCGGTACGGTCACGGCAGGCAATCAGCAGGACGATCCCAATCTTGCCGGCGGTTCGGCGCTGGTCACCATCGCTGGGCCGGTCACCCGGATCGAGATCGTCTATTCCAACGGCCTGAATACGCAGCAGTATCTCTACATCACCGATGTCCAGTTCACCACGACCTACGCTGACAATGACACTTTGGCTGGCGGCACCGGCAATGACAGCGCCTATGGCGGGGTCGGCAACGATTCGATCACGGGTGATGCCAATAATGACCTGCTGTATGGCGGCGATGGCATGGACACCGTGTCCGGCGGCGCGGATGAGGACACGATCTATGGCGACGCAGGCAGCGACGCGCTGAGCGGTGACGCCGGAAATGACCTGATCTATGGCGGCACCGGCAATGACGGGATCTATGGCGGCGCTGATCAGGACACGCTGTACGCCGACGCGGGCAACGACCGGGTTTATGCCGGTGACGGGAATGACCAGGTTTATGGTGGCGACGGCAATGACACGCTGT
>JANMCI010000361.1:0-7963 GCA_031361245.1 Rhodobacterales bacterium | reverse complement strand
CGCGGGACATCGCAACCTGTCAGGCGCTGCGGCGGGTGGTGTTCATCGAAGAGCAGGGTGTCTCGCCGCAGGATGAGATGGATGGCCGCGACGAAGGGGCACGGCATCTGCTGGCCCGGCTGGACGGCACGCCGATTGGCTCCGCGCGGCTTTTGACCGAGGGGCCGGTGGGCAAGATCGGCCGGGTCTGCGTGCGGGCCGAGGCCCGGGGCAAGGGCGTTGGGGTGGCGCTGATCCGGGCGGCGGTCGAGCTGTTCCGGGGCGTGCCGGGGGTTCAGAAGGTCAAGCTTGGAGCGCAGACCCATGCGATGGGCTTCTATGCGGCCTTGGGATTTGAAGCCGTGGGCGAGGTTTATCAGGACGCGGGCATTCCGCATCGGGACATGGTTTTGGGACTTTAAGGGAGTGTCCGGATCTGGACGCTTTTGAAAATCGTTTAAAATCAATGTGTTGATTTCCAAAAATTAACCTGGCGTTAAGGGTGTCGCCGAACGGGTCTTCCGATGCCAGTGGTCCCGTCGAAACCTGAACCGCTCCGGGTCGCGGCCAAAGCCTCAATGTCCGCCAGCGTCCCTGCCCCCTCCATCGGGCCGCGTCTGGTGACGGCCAATGCTCCGGCGGCGGCGGCAAGGCGCAGGGCCGTGGAAGGATCGGCCCCGCGCAGCCACAGGCTGACGAAAGTGGCGCCAAAGCAGTCACCAGCGCCGGTCGGGTCAACCTCTGTCACGGCAAAGGCGGGTTGGTGGAGGGTGCCGGTCGCGGTGTGAAGGCTTGCCCCCCCGGCCCCGTGTTTGTGAACGACGACCTTGGGGCCGCGCGACAGAAGTTCGGCCACGGCACCCGGAGGATCCTGGGCGCGGGTCAGCAAGGTCAGTTCGGGGCCGGAGGGCAGGACCAAATCGCAAGACGACAGAATGTGGGCCATCGCCTCGGCCAGACCTGGCGCGGACAGAAGTTCGGGGCGCAGGTTGGGGTCGAAGGACACCGTGCCGCCCTGCACCTTGATCTGGTCAAGGGCGGTCAGGTTGGCCTGCAAGAGGCCGGGCGAAAAGAGCGCGGTTCCCATGATGTGCAGATGGTCAGTACGGCCAAGGACGGCGCGGGCGGCGGCATCGAGCGTGGTCGCGCCGGCTGCGGAATGGCGGATGTTGAAAACGAAATCCCGCATGCCATCGGGGCGGTAGCGGACAAAGGCCGTGCCGGTGGGCAGGTCGGAATGTACGGCGATTGCGGCGGTATCGACCCCATCGGCGGCAAGGCGGCTGAGGTTCAGGTGGCCAAAATCGTCATCCCCCACGCAGGAAATCAGTGCCACGGGCTGCCCAAGACGGGCGGCTTGCGCGGCGAAGATGGCCGGCGCGCCCGACGGAAAGGGCCCGGTCAGAGAGATGGGGCCGGGAAAGCCGTGGCCAGTGGTGTCGGCCATGATCTCGACCAGGATCTCGCCGATGGTGGTGACCTGCTTCAAGATTTTGCCTTGCCGCGCCGCCACCAGACCGGACGGTGGCGCAGATCGTGCCACAGGCCTTGCGCATGGGGAAGAAGGGCCGGATCATCGGGCAGGGCAAGCCCCTGCGCCCGGGCCATGACGTGATCGTTCAGGCGGCCAAGGTCGTCTTGCAGGGCAGACAGGGTGTGCAGGAAGCCCGCAGCATCGGCAGCGGGCCAAACCGGGCGGAACTGGTCGCAAAGGTAGCGCAGGGTTTTCAAGTTCTTGCGCAAGGCGTGGCGCCGCCTGTCGGACAGCCGGGACAGGTTCGGGCCGCTGGCCTTGCAGCGCCGCCAGATGTCATTCAGCGCTGCGGTGGCAAGCCCTGCGACCGGGGCGCGCCGGGCAGCCTTGGCACGTTTGCCCTTGCGGTGCCTGTCGGCGGCGGCGAAGCGGTCGGGCAGCCCTTTGGCCCAGCTGGCAGCGCGGGATTTCCACAGGGTGGCGCGGGTCTTCACCCGCAGGACGGCGGCGGCGGTCTTCAGATCGGGCAGCCCGAACGCCTCGGCCAGCACGTCGGCGTCGCGCAGGCGGCCGATGGTTTTGGCGCGGTCGCGGACCTCTGACTTGAGGCGGGCGTAGGCCCTTTTGCGCAAGAGGGGGCGAAAGGCGGTCAGAGTGGCGCGCAGGCGGCGCAAGGCGACGCGGGCCTTGTGCGGACCTTCGGGATCGTCGAGGGCCATCAGGGCCGCCAGACGGTTGGCAAAGTCGAGCGCACCCGAGCGTGTCAGACGGGCAAACGCCGTTTCGGACCGGGTTTTCGCCCGGATTGCCTTGATCGGGCGAGGTCTGGCCACGGCACCTCCGGCGGCGCCGCGGCTGGTTCGCGGCGCTTACGCTGCGAAAAGATGCGCCACAGCGGGGTCAAAGCCAAGGCTTATCTGGGTGCCGATCTTGTAGGTCGCGTCGCGGCCAAGGGCGACGATCAGGTTTGAGCCGTCGGTCAGTTCGGCTTCGACCACGGTTTCGGAGCCGAGCCGCTCGGTCAACGCAACCTTGCCGTGCAGGCGGCCGGCCGGGTCGTCGGGGTTCAGGTATTGCGGGCGGATGCCAAGTTTGGCGCGGCCACCGGCAACGATGCCGGGGTGGACGATGGCCAGGGTCACCGGGTCAAGGGCGGCGTTGCGGACCGTCGCCTGACCGTCCGACACAGCGACCACCTCGACATCGAGGAAGTTCATCGAGGGCGAGCCGAGGAAGCCCGCGACGAACAGGTTTTCGGGGTGGTGATAAAGGTCCATGGGGCTGCCTATCTGCTGGACCAGACCGTCCTTGAGCACGACGATCTTGTCGGCCAGGGTCATCGCCTCGACCTGGTCATGGGTCACATAGATCATGGTGGCGCCAAGTTGCTGGTGCAGTTTGCCGATCTCCATCCGCATGTCCATCCTGAGGGCGGCGTCGAGGTTGGAGAGGGGTTCGTCGAACAGGAAGACCTTGGGTTTGCGGACGATGGCGCGGCCGATGGCGACGCGCTGGCGCTGGCCGCCGGACAACTGGCTGGGGCGGCGGTCGAGCAGGTGTTCCATCTGCAGGATGCGGGCGGCCTCGGCGACCTTGGCCTCTTTCTCTTCTTTGGTGGCGCCCGAGATCGTCAGGCCGAAGGCCACGTTTTCGCGGACGGTCATGTGGGGGAAGATGGCGTAGGACTGGAACACCATGGCGACGCCGCGGTCCTTGGGCGGCAGGTCGTTGACGACGCGGTCGCCGATGGTCAGGGTGCCACCGGTGATATCCTCGAGCCCGGCGATCATGCGCAGAAGGGTGGATTTGCCGCAGCCGCTCGGGCCGACAAAGACGACGAATTCGCCGTCCTCAACGGTGATGTCGACGCCCTTGATGACCTGGGCTTGCCCATAAGATTTCTTGAGGCCCTTGAGGGTGATGGCGGCCATGTCAATCCTCCTTTTGGACGGTCAGCAGGCCGGTCGGGCCTTGGGTGACGGGTTCGGGGTCCATGCAGTAGCCGCCGAATTTGTCGCGGCCGCCGTCGGCAAAGCCCATGATGACAAGGCCCTTGTCGGTTTCGACGATGCGGGCGGCATAGCGGCGGCAGGGTTCACCGCCATCAAGAAAGGGTGCCGCCGGGATGCGCCACGGGCCGCGGGGGTGGTCGGCCATCAGGTAGTGGGTGCCGGTGACGGGGGTTTCGGGGTTCATCGCCCGGGTGTGGTCGGACCACTGCGGGGCGGCGGTGCAGAACAGGCAATACCAGTGTGCGCCATAGCGGAAGACCTGCGGTACCTCGAGCTGGCCATAGCCGCCGGTAAAGACCGGGGGGCGCAGGGTCCAGGTTTTCAGGTCGGGCGAGGTGGCAAAACCGACGCAGCCGCCGGCGTTCGGTTCGGGGATGCCGGGGGCGCGGGCGGTGAAATACATCAGCCAGCCGGTGCTGTCGGGGTCGCGCATGACCCAAGGATCGCGCATGGCGCGGTCGTGCCAGTGGCCGATCATGTGGTCTTTCTCGTAAGTGTCGGCATTGGGGCCGGTGAGGTCGAGCGCAAGGCCGTCGCCCACCCGGGTCCAGTTGTGCAGGTCGGTCGAGGTGGCATGGCCGACGCGCTGGTAGAGCGATTTCTCGGAGAGGCAGGTGCCGGTGTAGAAAAGGTGCCAAAGGCCCGCGTCATCGCGCACGATAGAGCCGGTCCAGGTGGTGCTGTCGTCCCACGCCGGGGATTTGGCCGGGCCGAAGGTGGTGCCAAGGTCGGTCCAGTTGGTCAGATCGGTCGAGGTGGCGTGGCGCTGGGTGGCGCGCAGGTGGCGCGCGTCGGGGTCGATCAGGGATTTGGGCGCCTGAAGGAAGAAGCCGTGCCAGGTGTCGCCATCGCGGGCGTACCAGCTGTCCCAGAGCCAGGTGTCTTTGAGTGCGAAGACCATGATGTTTGCCTTTGTTGAAACCGCGACCGGGGGCCAGCCCCCGGACCCCCGGGATATTTGTGGACGGATAATTGGGGGAGGGCCTCAGCCCTTGACCCCGGTGGAGGCGATGGAGGCGATGAAGGCCTTTTGCAGGTAGAGATAGAAGGCGAGGACGGGGATGGTGATGAGCGAGAGGTAGGCCATGACTTCGCCCCAGGCGATGTTGAGCTGGAAGAAGTATTGCAGGCCGACCATGACGGGGCGGTAGCCCTCTTCCTGCACGACCATGAGGGGCCAGAGGTACTGGTTGTACATGGCGAGGAATTTCAGGATCGCGGCGGTGGCGAGGACGGGGCCGGAGAGCGGCATGACGATCTTGACGTAGATCTGCCACCACGAGGCACCCTCGACCCGGGCGGCCTCGATCAGTTCATGGGGCAGGTCTTTGAAATACTGGGCGAAGAGGTAGATCGTGAGGCCGTCGGCGATGAAGGGGACGATCTGGACGCGGTAGGAGTTGAGCCAGCCGTAGGTCAGCCCTTCAAGCCCGATCCAAGGCAGTTTGGAGGCGAGGAGGAGGAGCGGGATGGCGATGGTTTCGAACGGCACGATCAGGGTGGCGAGGATGATCGTAAAGGCCAGTTTGCGGCCGCGCCATTCCATGAAGGTGAAGGCGAAGCCGGCGGTGGAGCAGAGGAAGAGTGACAAAAGAACGGTGACGCCGGTGACCATGACCGAGTTGAAGATGTAGAGGCCGACGGGTGCCCGTTCGAAGGCGGCGAAGTAGTTGTCGAAGCTGAGGTCGCCCACCGGCAGGAAGGCGCGCAGGTTGCCCGAGTCCTGCAAAAGCTGGAGGTCGGGTTTGAACGAGGACACGATCATGAAAACCAAGGGAAAGCAGAAAATGAGCGCGATCAGGACCAATACGAGATAGCGCACTGTCAAACGCAGGCCGCGGTTGTCGGGCGAGGTGATGGCCATCACTTGGCCTCCTTGTCACGGGTGAGGTAGCGCTGGACCAGCGAGACCGAGAGCACGATGAGGAACAAGAGCACCGAGATGGCCGAGCCGCCCGAGATGTCCTGCTTGCCATAGCCGCGCTGAATGGCCTGGAACACGATGGTCTGGGTGCTGTCGATCGGGCCGCCCTTGGTCATCACGTTGATTTGGGCAAAGAGGCCGAATGCCTGCATGGTGATCACGATCAGCACCAGAACGGCGGTGTTTCTGAGGCCGGGCCAGGTGATGTAGCGAAAGACCTGCCATTTCGACGCACCCTCGATGGCCGCGGCCTCGTACAGGGTGGGCGAGATGGTTTGCAGGCCCGAGAGCCAGATCACCATGTGAAAGCCGACGGCCTGCCAGATTGACATGGCGATGATCGCGCCAAGGGCGGTGTTGGTGTTGCCAAGCCAGTCGACAGGTTGAAACGCGCCAAAGGTCAGGCCGGACAGGATGTTGTTCAAAAGGCCGGAATTGCCGTCGTAGATGATCTTCCACAGGATCGAGACGACCACGATCGAGACGACGACGGGCATGAAATAGATGGTGCGAAAGACGTTGATGCCGCGCAGTTTCTGGTTGATCAGCAGGGCAAGCCCCAGGGCCAGGCCGCCTTGCAGCGGGGCCACGATGATCACGAAAAGGAAGGTGTTGACGACCGCCTTCATGAACACGACGTCGCTGGCCAGCACAAAGGTGCGGGCATCGCCGCCCGAGGAAAAGCTGAACCATTCGCGCTTGCCGTCATATTGCGGATAGTCGGGATTGTTGCGGGTATAGCTGCGCAGGCTGGGGTATTCCGGTTCGCCATCCTTGATCTGGACAGCACCGCTGGCGTCCTTGACCGGGTCCAGCGTCAGAAGGCCCAGGCCGAGAAGCTGTTCGTAATTGGTCAGGCCGACGAATTCGGTGGGGTTGGGCGAAATCAGCCGCTGGTTGGTGAAGCTGAAGGCCACGGCAAAGACAAAGGGCAGCAGGACAAAGACCACCATCAGCCCGAAGGCGGGCCCGGCCATCAACCAGCCGGAGCGGTGCGAGACGGTGAATTTGGAGGCCATGATGCAGGTCCTTTTCGGGGAAATCAGGGGGCGGCTGACCGCCCCCCAAAGTTGCTGGGAAGGAGCTTAGTGCCCGTAGCCGCCGTTCTTCTCGATGTCGGCGTCGATCTCGTCGGTGGCTGCGTCCAGCGTGGCTTCGACGTTGGCACCGTTGGCGATGTCGGCCAGGGCCTTTTCGAAGATCTTGGCCGCGACCGGGTAGCCCGGGGTGACGGGGCGCAAAAGGCCCTGACGCTGGGACAGGTCATAGAACACGGCCAAGGGGCCGCCAGCCTTGTAGTTGTCGGTCAGCTCGGCTGCCGCAGCGGTTGCCGGGATCAGGCCAAGCCCCTTGGAGAAGCGGGCGAGGTTGCTGGGTTGCAGCGCGAAGTTGATGAAGGCGTTGGCGCCGTCAGCATGCTTGGAGGTGGCCGAGATCGACAGCTGCCAGCTGGCGGCACCGATCTTGGAGCCGGTACCAAAGTTCGGGGCGGGCATGAACACCACGTCATCAAACGCGTCCAAGGCGCCCAGAGCCGCCCAGTTGCCGTTCCACGAGAAGGCATACTTGCCCGACGCAAAGCCCGAGTCGCGGTCAGCGCCGTCCTGGGTCGCCTGTGCGTAGCCCCCTTTGAACAGCCCCTGCCACCAGTTGCCGAACGCCATCCCGGCTTCGCCGTTCAGCGCGCCCTCGGCGGTCTTGTAGGTCGTGCGGTCGACCATGTCGCCGCCAAAGCTTTGCAGGAAGGGCGAGAAGGCATAGGGGTACCATTCGCCGGTCCAAGCCATGCCAAGGTCAAGCGCATATTCGAATTTGCCCGAGTTCTTGGCGGCATCGAGAGCGGCCTGGAATTCCTCGCCGGTCCACGGCTCGTCAAGGGTCGGCTTGCGCAGTTTCAGCTCGTCCAGATAAGCTTGGCGGGTGACCAGCGACACGGCGGCATCCCACATGCCGATGCCGTACAGCTTGCCATCCCAGACGCCTTTCGGGCCGGGCAGATAGTCCTTGATCAGGCTTTCGTCGATGGCGAGGGGCTGGATGTAACCGGCCCAGGCCCAGTTCGGCAGGATCGGGCCGTCGATGTCGATGATATCGGGCAGAGTTCCTGCAAGGGCACCGGCCACGATCGAGTCGTTATAGGCGCCTTGCGGGAAGGTCGTGATCACGACTTTCCAGTCGGATTGGCTGGCATTGAATTCGGCCAGCATCTCGTTGACCAGTACCATCTCGGTTTCGTTGCCGGCACCGTGATACCACATGGTCAGTTCGGTCTGGGCAAGGGCAGCGCCTGCAAAGAGCGTGCTGGTCAGCATCGCCCCTGCCATGGTCTTGTAAAGTGTCATTGTCGTTCCTCCGCTTGGGTTCAGTCAGTTCAGGTTTGAGGCGCTTAAGTCCTTGACCGATGCGCGCCAGCACACCGGACCCGCAACGCGCTCGATTGCGGGGTCGTTCTGGGGTTCCTTTGAGATCAAGCTCAGCAGGCGCTGCGCCGCGCGCGCGCCCATGGCATTGTAGGGCAGGTCGACCGTGGTCAGTGGCGGAAAAAGCTGTTCGGCGATGACGCGGTAATTGTCA
>JANMCI010000360.1:0-10323 GCA_031361245.1 Rhodobacterales bacterium | reverse complement strand
AGGATCAACATGACCTCCTTCACCAGCTTTGCGCAGTTCATTCGACAAGGGGGCCAGACCAGCGTCACGCTGAGCCTGCTGGAACAGGATTCCGTTCATGAGGTCAAACAGGCTGGTGTCGACGTCGCCGCCGTGTCTGCCTTCGATGAACGCTTGCGCAACCTGGCGCGCGAGAACTGGGCCCATCTCTCCGAAATCTTTCAAAAGGCCGGTGTAACCATTGATCCGGGGGCCGAAGATGTCGAGGAAGTGATTGGCAAATACCAGTCGGAGTTCGAACTTCGCTCCGTCGCGCATATGAACTTCTCTGGCCAGTCAGGTTCGCTCCTCGATATCGAGACCACAGCCGATTGGCTTGCCCGTCATTTTGCGACGGAAATCAATGAGATCCGCCAGCGACGTCTCGGCGTAACCCACTACATCTGGCGCACGCGGGACGACGCCAAGGTGCGCCCTGCGCATGGCGAACGGGACGACAAACTATTTGCGTGGGACAACCAGTTCAGTGACGGGCATCCAGGCCATGGCAACAATTGCCGGTGCTTTGCCGATCCTGCCATTCTGAACGGCACCACTCTCTTGACCGATGTCACCGTTTCCGCCGGCCTTGCCAACCGGATTGCAGATGCGCAAGGTGAAGGGCTAGCAAATGCTGCGGAGGATGCCGCCGTTGGCGGCGTGCTGTCGGTCTATGCGGTGCTGCGGTTCGCCTGGCTCGGATATGGTCGCTTATTCGGGGTCAATTCACCTGAGGAAGAGGGCGAACGACTTGCAATGCGGGCGAACACTGTGCGGGCGATTGACGAAATTGTTGATCTGGACATCGAAACGGTCCGAAAATTGGCCGAGGCATTTGCCGAGTATTTCAGCGCACGCCATGCCGACTTGCGCCTGCTCGATTTGGAGCACCGTCTCGGATTTGTATCGGAGGATGCACTTTTGCAAGCCTACCGGGAAGTTGCCTATATGGACGGGGCGACGACGTTTGGGGCGGCTGCGTTGACGAGTGTCGCCGCCCGACTTGGTATCAACTTGTTGCGGCTCAGACCGCGCGAAGCAATCCTGGCCATTCGTTCCACCGCCGCCCGTTATGATGGCTTGCTTGGAGCGCGCCAAGCAATCGTCGGTTCCTACGTCGCGCAGCGGTTTGCTGAACTGGCGACCCAAGGCCACGGCCCCCAGCGCCATGAGGGCGCCGTTACGCGGCAGATGTTGATCGACCGGGTTCTGCGCGGAATCGACCCGATGACCGGCTCTACTCTAGATGGGGTGAGAATCGGAAGGGATCATGGGATTCCCGAAGCCGCGTCTAGAATGACATCCGAGGCAAGCTATGTCGCAGCCGATGCCTACCTGCGCCGGAGCGCTGCCTTCTCGGATGCCTATGGGCGAGCCTCCGCCCGGACCGTTATAGCACCACAGCGGTTCCGGATCGCGCTGCCAATCGAAGACGTGCTGGGTCCTGACTTTGCAAGGAGCGTCGAAGGCGTTCGCCGGGTTGGCGATCTCGGGTCAAGGGAATGGACCACTGTGGACTTCGGCAACGGCCGGGTCGTGGCGGTCTACGAGTTGAGTTTAGATGGGCGGATTCGCTTGATCACACTCTATCCAGAGGGGGAATAAGCCGTGGAGTTCATCGACTGGCAGGAAACGATCATGTGCTACTGCTCTGCGGATTCTTTCGAGCCAGAAATGCTCAAGGCGCGGCTTCGGAGCATCCCGGATTGGAACGAGGAGTTCCGTCATGCGTTTGAGGCCGTGCTCGCGACGGGCGACCTCAATGCCACCGATTGGACCAGGAATGTGAATTTTCATTTCAAATCAGAGCATGAGGTTACCAACTGGCTTCGAGTGATATTCAGTTTTCTATATCTCTCTGGATCCGCCCCCAATTCACCAACTCAATAATGGCCAGAGAAGGTTCGACCGCAGTCGCGCTCCCTCCGCCAATAAAAACATATAGTTATGACCCGACAGCCTAGGTAGCTCGTACCTCGGACGGATGTAGACTTGCGTTGCCTGCAAGGGACCGACGATTCGTCTGCCTAATCACCGGCGGGTATTGACCAGTTGCCTGTCCGCTTTGTCGAATTGGGGCCGCAGCTGCTCGAGGATAGCAGCCTCGGGCCTTCCGGGTTCGCAATCATCCTTGAAGCGCCATGATTGTCGCGCATGGTCTGTACACATGACCTGATGTCGTATCCCGCCCAAGTCGGCGTCAAGCTGGGTGCCAGTTGGGGCACAGTTCAAACCGGCGTGGAACTGGCGCGCGGTCGACCTGCCGAAAATGGAATGCCGCTGAGGTGCGGTATATGGTGAGCGGCCGGTTCCCGAAGTTCAGCACCAGCGAGAAGAATATTGCCTTGCACAGTCCTGCCGCAACTTGGCCATCCATCTCAATTGCCAATCAGTCCGTTCCGGAATACTTGAGTGTGGGAAGTGCCAAGTAAATACCGGTCGTCGGTCCTGTGCTCGCATCGTGATCTGACCCGGCCCGGATCTAACCCAACGTGAGATCTGCCATGGAATATGACTACATTATCGTTGGTGCTGGGTCGGCCGGTTGCGTTCTGGCCAGTCGGCTCAGTCAAGACCCCGCCAATCGTGTCCTTTTGGTCGAGGCTGGTCCGCCGAACTCAGCGTGGTCGCTCAAAATGCCAGCGGCCATGCTGTCAAACCTGAGGGCAACCAAACACAACTGGGCCTTCCAGGGCGAGCCCGAGCCGGAGTTGAACGGACGCCAAATCCAACATGACCGCGGCAAAACTCTTGGCGGTTCCTCCTCGATCAACGGAATGGTTTATATTCGGGGGCATGCACTTGATTATGAAGGCTGGTGTCAGGCCGGATGCGAGGGCTGGGGCTATGCCGATGTGCTGCCCTATTTCAAAAGGACAGAAAGCTACACCGGCGGCGACGCCGATTTCCACGGCGACTCCGGGCCTATGAAGGTGCATCGGCCCCGACTGGACCATCCACTGGCCATGGCCTTTGCAAAAGCCGGCGTAGAGGCGGGGTATCCGCATACAAACGATATCAACGGCTTTTGTCAGGAGGGGTTTGGCCTTCTGGACAGCTCGGTCCACAACGGCGAACGCTGGAGCACTGCCCGCGCTTATCTGGACCCAGCCAAAGGCCGGGCGAACCTGACGATCTTGACGGATATCAAGGTGCAGCGGGTGCTTATCCGGGACGGAGCCGCTTTGGGTATCCAATACCGCGACGCCCATGGTCAGCCGCTGACCGCTTTGGCGCGCAAAGAGGTTATCCTGTCCGCAGGCGCTGTCGGTAGCCCGCATTTGCTGATGCTCTCAGGCATCGGACCCGAAGCCCACCTGCGAGACATGGGCATACCGGTTGTCACAGACCTTCCCGGGGTTGGGCGAAATCTGAACGACCACCCCGACTTTGTGCTCAAATTCAAGTGCCTGCTTCCGGTATCGCTTTGGCCAAGAACCAAGCCTTTGGCAAGCTTTGCGGCAGGGCTGCAGTGGATTGCGACACGCAAGGGGATCTGCGGGACCAACCATTTCGATGTGGTTGCCTGCGTCCGTTCTGCCGCCGGCGTGGAATACCCTGACCTGCAGATTACTTTGACCCCCGTCGCTGTGGATGATGCAACATGGTCCCCAATGCAGGAACATGCTTTTCAAATCCATGTTGGCTTGATGCGGGCCCATAGCCGGGGCTGGATCGAGCTTCGCGATGCGAACCCAGAAACCCCGCCGCGCATTCAAGTGAATTATTTGCAAGACGGACGCGACCGTCACTTGCTGCACAGTGGCATTCGCCTTGTCCGTGAACTGGTCGATCAACCGGCATTCTCGTCCTTTCGCGGCGCCGAGATTTTTCCCGGTGAACAGGTGCGAACGGATGCCGAACTTGACGTTTGCCTGAACTCCCACACCACCACGCAATGGCATTTGTCCGGCACTTCCCGCATGGGGCCAAGAACTGATCGGGGCGCAGTCGTCGATTCCGCCGGACGAGTGCACGGCATTGCGGCACTTCGCGTTGTAGACGCTTCGATCATGCCAACGGTCACAAACGGCAATACCAACGCCCCAACCATCATGATCGCCGAAAAACTCAGCGGCGCCATTCTTGGGTTGCCAGCTTTGCCGCGATTGGAGAGGGCCATCTGGAAGAACGCGAATTATGAGACGCAACAACGGTGAGGTCCAAGCCGCATGGCCCGAGGTCTGTTCATGAAGGCTTCGTTGGGGGGGTAGCGCAGGATCATTTCTGCTGCCAACCCAGCCCGAACGAGGACCACTATCGCTGAATTGGCAGACCCGGGTGGACCGCGGTGTCCAGCAGCCGCTCGCCACCCTGTGGCATGTTTAAGTCAGCGATATTTTTGGAAACTTTGGCTCCGGCGGTAGGGATCGAACCTACGACCAATTGATTAACAGTCAACTGCTCTACCGCTGAGCTACGCCGGAACACGGGGGTCCTATAGCAAGGCCTCCATGGGGCGTAAAGGGGGAGAGGCACAAATAAATGTGCGGTTCAGTTTGCCCTGAAGGTCGCAGTGGCAATAGGGCCGGGATCGTGATTGACGAGGCCGCGAGCTGTCAGCTCGATCAGATGCGCCAGCACGTTCCGGGTGGCGACAGGTAGAAGCCGCCGGGGTGTGTCGGTGTAGACCCGCGTGGCCAGCGTGGAGGGCGTGGCAGCGCCAAGAGTCACAAGGAAAGCGATGATAGCGGTTTCGCGGTCGAGGCGGTGTTGGATCAAATGCTTGATGCGCCAGGCTGGTTGGTCGACCATTGGTCCATGCCCGGGGTGCATCCGACTCCAGGGTCTTGCAGCCAAGCGGCGCAAGGAGGACATGTAGTCGGACATATCGCCATCAGGGGGCGAAACAAGGCTGGTGGACCACCCCATCACATGATCGCCGGAAAACAAGTCATCGCCAAGGGCGAAGCCCATATGACACCCCATGTGCCCGGGCAGATGCAGCGCCTCTATCTCGACATCGCCAAAGGCCAGTTTTGTGCCGTCTGCAATTGGACGGTCGGGCACAAAGTCGACGTCTGCTCCTTCGCTGCCGCTCAGGCCCTGGCGGGCGAGTTCGCACATGATTTCGCTGCGACCACTGTTTGCCTCACCATATGCCCACACCTTTGCCCCTGTTGCGGCGGCAAGGCGCGGGGTCAGGGCGGAATGGTCGAGATGGGCGTGAGTGACAAGGATGTTGGTGATGCGTTCGTCTTTGGTCTGCCCAAGAAGCGCGGAGAGGTGGCTGTCGAGGTCAGGACCGGGGTCGACTACAACAATCTCTCCCTTGCCGAGCAGATAGGTGTTGGTACCGGTGCCCGTGAGAGGAGAAGGGTTGTCGGCGCGAATCAAACGGATCTGGGTATTCGGCATTGGGTCTGGCCTCGTTGCGTTCAGGCTGAATGAGCGAATAGGGCCTGTCCTTGGCCGGTGGCAAGGAAAACCGGTTCCATATCGGCGGTGATGTGCTTTAGGATCGACGTCATGGCCTTTCGTCTCAAGAATTACATGCCGCGCAGCCTGTTCGGACGGGCTGCGCTGATTTTGGTCGTTCCGGTGGTGACCGTGCAACTGGTTGTCTCGGTCGTCTTCATCCAGCGGCATTTTGATGGTGTGACGCGGCAATTGTCGCGCGGCGTGATGCTGGAGACCCAGCTTTTGGTGCGCGCCGTGGAGACGGCTGGTTCGCTGCAGGAGGCGCAGGACAGGGCGGCGGATATGGCGCGGGCCTTGTCGGTGGGCATGACCCTGCCTGCGGAAGCGATCCCCGAGGGTGGGGATCAAAGGTCCATCTGGGATCTGTCGGGGCGGGAGGTCGGGACGGTGCTGCACGAGGGTTTGCCGGCATTGGAGGTGGTCGATCTGGCGTCGACTGACCGGCAGGTCCATCTGTGGCTGACAACGCCTTACGGATCGATGCGGGTGACGTTGAACCGAAGCCGGCTGACGGCCTCGAACCCCCATCAATTGCTGGTGGTGACCGCCTTGGCCTCGATCCTGATGACGGCGGTGGCTTATGTCTTTCTGCGCAATCAGTTGTCGCCGATCACGAGACTGGCCACAGTCGCGGAGGCGTTCGGGCGGGGGCAGAACCTGCCTTACCGTCCGCGCGGTGCTCTGGAGGTGCGGGCGGCGGGGTCGGCGTTTCTGGACATGCGGGCGCGGATCGAGCGCCAGATCGAGCAGCGCACCCTGTTGTTGTCGGGGGTCAGCCATGATCTGCGCTCGCCTTTGACCCGGCTGAAGCTGGGGCTGACCTTCCTGCCCGAGGATGCCGACACCGACGGGTTGAAGCGGGATGTCGAGGATATGGAGAGGCTGGTCGACGAATTCCTTGCCTTTGTGCGGGGCGACCAGACCGAGGCGACCGTCGAGACTGATCCGGCGGATCTGGTCGCCGAGGTGGTGGACAAGGCCCGGCGGGGGGGGCTGGATGTCGCTCTGGGTCCGTGCAGCGGGGCGGGCAAGGTGCGGGTCAGGCCGCAGGCCATCGTCCGGGCGCTGGAAAATCTCGTGGGCAACGCGGTCCGCTATGGCTCGCGGGCCGAGGTGAGCTTTGCTCTGACCGAGCGCTCGTTGCGCCTGTCGGTCGAAGATGACGGGCCGGGCATACCCAAGGACAAGCGGGACGAGGCGCTGTTGCCCTTTACGCGGCTGGATGCGGCGCGCAATCCAAATCAGGGTGGCGGCGTCGGTCTGGGCCTGTCGATTGCGGCCGATATTGCCCGCAGTCACGGCGGCACGCTGCGGTTGGGCGAGAGCGAAACGCTGGGTGGCTTGCGGGCGGATCTGGTGCTGGGACGCTAAGGCGGTTCAGCTTTCAATTGGAGCGGAAACCGCTGCCTCTGGTTTCCCCCAAACACTGTTTTCCGATGTCCTTGTGTCCGTCAAGAAACCTGAACCACTCGCGGACAGACGAAATGTCGCTTTTGACGACATCGTGTTTTATTGATTTAAAACAATGACTTACCGGTTTCCATTAACCTGAAATTAACTGGTGACGCGGGCGACATTCCGCCCGGTTCGCTCCCACCCGCTGGGCCATGACCTTTCAAGCCACTGTTCCCAACCCGTCGCGGGCGGGTCTTGTGAGGTCGCGGCCCAAGGGGTCAAGGATGGCCCCGCCTGCGGCCCTTGCGTCCTCGGGGTCGTGGGTCACGAGGATGACCGGCAGGGCGAGCGACCTCGCGTGGTTGAACACCAGTTTGCGGATCTGGTCGCGCAATTCGGTGTCGAGGCGTGAAAACGGCTCGTCCAGAAGCAGGGCTTGCGGTTCTGACAGCAGGCAGCGGGCAAGGGCGACGCGCGCCCGCTGGCCCCCTGACAGGGTGGCGGGGTCGCGCGGGCCGAACCCGGCAAGGTCCATGTCCGCAAGGGCCGCGTCGATGCGGGCCTGCCGGACGGCGCGCGGCGTGACGGCGGCGGGCAGGGCGAAGGACAGGTTGCCGGCAACGGACAGGTGGGGAAAGAGCAGGTCGTCCTGAAAGAGCAGGCCGATATGGCGGTCTTGCGGCGGGACGTGGCTGAGCTCTCGTCCGTTCAGGGTGACGCGGCCCGTGCACCGAAACGCCGGTGCCAGCGTGCCGGTCAGGGCGGCGAGCAGGGTCGATTTGCCCGACCCCGAAGGGCCCATGATCGTCAGCACCTCACCCGGCGCGACATGGGTCGAGAGCGAGACGAGCTTGCGATCGGCCACATATATAGAAAGATCAGTGAGATGGAGACCGGTCTTCATGTGTGTCCCCTTGCGAAGCGGGCTTTGGCGATCAAGGGCGGCACGGCAAGTGCGAGGGCAAAGCCCAGCATCGGCCAGAGCGTTTGCAGAAGCGCATAGCTGGAGGTCAGCCGGCGATTGCCCCCCGTTGCCAGCGCCAGCGCCTCTGTTGTCAGGGTTGCCACGCGGCCGCCGCCGACCATCAGGGTGGGCAGATACTGGCCGATCGACACCGCAAGGCCAACGGCAAGCGCTGTGGCGAGCGGTGCCATGAGCATCGGCAGCCGCAATTGCCAGAACACCGTGGCGGGGCTCGCACCCAGCGTCGCGGCAAGGGTGGCGATGCGGCGGTCCCAGGAGCGGAACGGGCCGGCCGCAGAAAAATAGACATAGGGCAGCACGAACAGCAGATGGGCCAGCGTCACCGAAACCAGCCCGCCCGATGCGCCCGCGCGCAGGGCCAGAAACTCCAGCCCCGGAAGAAAACAGACCTGCGGCAGGATGAGCGGCAGATAAAGCAGGGCGGGCGACAGGGGCGGCAGGGCAAAAAGGTATTCGGCCTGCAGAAGGGTTAGGGTGAGGGCGAAGGCCAGCGTCGTTGCGACCGAGGCGATGACGAGGGTGGTGACGCTGAGATCCGCCAGTGATGCCGCGGCGCGGGTCCAGCCCTGAAAGCTCAGGCTTTGCGGCAGGGCCGCGCGGAAGGGCCAGAGACCCGCGACGGACCACAGCGCCAGAGCGAGGATGGCTGCCAGCAGGGTCACCGTCATGGCGAAGGCCAAGAGCAGGATCGGCCGGCGGAAGTGGTCAAGCGCGCGCAGGCGCAGGCCGCGTATCGTCAGCGCGGTGCAAAGGCGCAGCATCACCGCCTCTATTCCGCGCCAGAGGGCGAGGGCAAAGAGGGTCAGCGCCAGTTGCACCAACGCGGCGGCCGCGGCGCGGGCGGTTTCGCCGAGGCTGGGATCGGCCATCCACAGGGTGATCTGCACGGCAAGGACCGGCGGGCGGGTGGGGCCAAGGACCAGCCCCATGTCGACCGAGGTCATGGAATAGGCCAGCACGGCCAGCACCGGCAGCCGCAGGGGGCGGTAAAGGGCAGGCATCGCCACAAGGCAGAAGCCCGCGATGTCGCCATAGCCCATCGCGCGGGCCAGTTGCATGCGCCGGGCCGTGTCGGTCTGGGAGAGGGCGGCCAGCATGACCAGCATGAGGAAGGGCAGCTCCTTGATGATCAGCCCGAACGTGAGCGACAGGCCAAGGGGATCATTCAGGATCAAGAGGTCAGGCGGAGCGTCCCAGCCGGTTGCCCAAGGCGACAGGGCGCGGGCGATCCAGCCCGAGGGCGAGAGCAGAAACAGCAGGCCAAGCGCTGCGGCGGCATGGGGAACTGCCAGCAGCGGGGCCAGCATCCGGCGCAGCAGGCCAAAGACCGGGCGGTCGTGCAGGGCGGCTGTGATCAGCACGGTCAGGATCAGCGCGACGGCGGTGCCAAGCAGGCCCGCCGACAGCGACAGCCATGCGGCGTCCGCCAGACCCGGCCAGCCCAGAAGGTCGCGAAAGGCCGAAAGGTCGGGCCCGCCGGGCGCCAGGAGCCGGAAGGCCGGCACGATGGTGCCGCCAAGCCCCGCCGCCACCGCCGCAAGGATGACCGCCCCCACAACCGGGGGGCTGGCGCGCAGCATTTGGGCGGCAGCGCTCACGTCCGCGCTTTGGTCACGGTGCCACGCCGTAGCGGGTGACCCAGTCCTCGGCAATGCGGGTCATCCACGAGGCATGCGGCTCCAGCAGGGCCGGGCCAAGATCGGCGGGGGCCAGCGTGGCGGGGCCAAGGTCGAGGGCGGCAAAGCGGGCGGCGTCGGCGGGCGGCAGGGCGGCGAGGTTCAGCACGGTCTGGAAGCCCAGCACTGCGGGGTCCTGAGCGCGGGACTGGACCTGGGGGTCAAGCAGCAGGTTGGCCACGACCTGGCCTGCGGCCTGATGGGCGGCGTTGAAGGGGATGGCCACGAAGGAGGCGTTGCCGATGGTGCCGCCTTTCAGCACAAAGGTGCGGACGGTGGGGGCGAGGTTGCCGGCAAGGATCTCGGCGCTGGCGCGGCCGGGGTTGAAGGCGAAGGCGATGTCGATCTCGCCATCGGCCAGCAGTTGGCCAAGGGCGGGTTCGCTGGCCGGGAAGGCCCGCGCGCCACGCCACAGATGAGGGTGGAGCGCGTCGAGGTAATCCCACAGCGGCCGGGTTGCCGCGGCATAATCGGCGCCGACCGGGGATTGGAGCTGGGTTGGGTCCGTCATCAAGCCATAGAGGGCCTGCTTGAGAAAGGTCAGCCCGAGATAATCGGGCGGCATCGGATAGCTGAAGCGCGCGGGGTTGGCCGCGGCCCAGGCGGCGAGGTCCTGAATGCTGTCGGGAGGCACGGGCAGGCGGGCGCTGTCGTATTCAAAGACCAGACGCGCCATGGCCCAGGGGCTTTCATAGCCGCCGGTCGGCTCGGTGAAGTCGGTGACGGTGGCGGGCTGGCCCAGGGTATCGACAAAGGCAAAGTTGGGCAGATCGGCGGCAAAGGGGCCGAAGAGCAGGCCCTTGGATTTCATCGCCGCAAAATTCTCGC
>JANMCI010000355.1:0-1918 GCA_031361245.1 Rhodobacterales bacterium | reverse complement strand
CTAGTGCCCGAACCGACGAACCCCAGCCATCAGGGCCCCGATGCGCAAAGCGTCGACCCCGATCTCGATCAGGTGACCATGGCGGTCAAAGTGCCCGAAACTCTAAGCCATCTGCACTACTGGAGTGTCACCCTGACCCGGCCTGCGGACCGGGAGGAGGTGTTGCGCGCCTTTCGCGCCTCGTCCCGCATCCTGCTGCTGCGCGGCGATGCCGGGTTGGGGGCGCTCAATGCCGTCAAGGAAAAGATGCAGGATATCGGTCGTCCGCGCGGCGATCTCTACGAAGTGGCTGTGTGGGAAGATATGCTGACGGTGCAGGGCGATGAGTTGTTCTATGCCTATATGGTCGACAATCAGGCCATCGTCGTGCCCGAAACCATTGACGCGATCCGCGCGATCTGCGGGCTGCAAACCGACCCCGCGACGTCAATCAGGATGACCGACGCCGCACTGGGGATCGGTGGCTTGCAACCCCGTGGTGGCCCGGTTTGACCGCCGTTTCGTCCCGAACGATACCCGGCAGCACCAACCCCGTCCGCCTGCCAAACCCGATGACATCAGGAGATGGATCATGAGCAAGACAACCCTCGACGTCGCCGATCTGTTCAGCGTGCTCGATTTTGCCGGGGTGCAAAAGCGGTTGCTGGCGCTGCCGGGTGTGGGAGGGGTTGAGATGACGGCGGCGTCCGGCAGTGTCACGGTGACTTACGACCCTGCCCGCACTGATGCTGCAACCATTGCTGCGGAAATCAAGGCTTGCGGGTTCCATTGCCGGGGTGAGAGCGTGCCAAATCACGTTTGCTTGCCGGACCGCACAGCGGTGCCGCCAGATCATCCCAAGGCCCCCTCGGCGGCACCCGCCAAAGACCCCCATGCGGGTCATGCCGGAATGACGCCCGCTGCGATGGCGGAGAAAGAGGCGGCCCCGGCCGGGGGAGCCAAGGACGCGATGGCGCATGAGATGGGCCACGGCTCGGGCATGGATATGCAGGGTATGGTCACCGACATGCGCAACCGGTTTTTCATCTGCCTGTTTTTCACCCTGCCGATTTTTGCGCTGGCCCCGATGGGGATAGGTGATCCGTTGTTCGGCCCCCCCTTTGGGCTGAGCCTTGATGTGACAATGTTCGCGTTGGCCAGTGCCGCAATCCTGTATCCGGTTTGGCCATTTGTGGTCGCGGCCTTCCGCGCCCTGCGCAACGGCGTGCTGAACATGGCGGTGCTGGTCGTGCTCAGCGTTGGCACCGGCTATGGCTTCAGCGTCGGGGCGACGTTTTTCTTCGAAGGCACGCAGTTTTACGAGGCGGCGAGTGTGCTGTTGGTGTTCATTCTGCTCGGCCATTGGCTGGAAATGCGGGCCCGCGCCGGGGCATCGGCGGCGATCCGGGCGCTCCTTGACATGGCCCCGCCCAAGGCCACCGTGCTGCGCGATGGAGCTGAGGTCGAAGTGTCGACCGCTGAGGTGGTGCTGGGCGATATCGTTGTGCTGCGGCCCGGCAACAAGCTGCCCGTCGATGGCGAAGTGACCGAGGGCACCTCGACTATCGACCAGTCCATGCTGACAGGCGAGTCGATGCCGGTGACCAAGACTATCGGCGATACGGTGATCGGGGCCACGATCAACAAGAGCGGCACGCTGAAATACCGCCCCACCAGGGTGGGCGCCGACACCGCGCTGGCGCAGATCGTCAAGCTGGTGCAGGAGGCGCAGAACTCCAAGGCACCCTCGCAACTGCTGGCCGACCGCGCCTCGCAATGGCTGGTGCTGGCGGCGATTGTGATCGGGCTGGGCACCTTTGCGGTCTGGTTCTGGGTGCTGGGCGAGCCACTGCTGTTCGCGGTGACCCTGACCATCACGGTGTTTGTCATCGCCTGCCCGGATGCGCTTGGCCTTGCCACGCCGATGGCGGTGATGGTC
>JANMCI010000347.1:0-2173 GCA_031361245.1 Rhodobacterales bacterium | reverse complement strand
GTGCCGCGCGGGGCGGCGGCGGCGATGGGAAAGTCAAAGACATGGCCCCCGGCCCCCACATCATCCGACAGGGCGCGGACATATTCCACGCCGTCCGGCCGCGTCAGGATGGCGGTCAGCGGCAGGCCGGTCAGCGCCTCGGCCTCGCTGTCGCGGGCAAGGGCGGTGGCGTGGACGGTCTCGCCGGCGCGGTAGGCGCCCCGGTCGGTGGTCAGGAACACATCGACCGGCGGTGCCGCCTCGCGCCCCTCGACCCCACGGTCGGAAAGGTCAAACTCCGGGTCGGTCAGCGACAGGAACGCGGTGTCGGCCCCGCCATCTCGGGCCACCACCATGGCGGGCGCCGCCCCCCCGGTGCCCCGGGTCAATCCGGCGTCAAAGCGGGCATAGCCCTCGGCGTCGGTGGGGACGCTGGCCAGCACTTCGTTGGCGACCGACAACAGGTCAACCGTGACCCCGGCCTTCGCCTCTGCCGTGCCAAGCGAGCGCACGAACACATGCAGCCCGTCGGTGCCGTTCAGCGTGGTCAGCCCCAGATCCGAGACGACGAACCACTGCCATGTCGGCGCAATCGTGTAGATGTCCTTGCCCGGAATCGCGGCGCGCAGGGCATAGATGCCGGCGGGCTGATCCTTGATCGCCTCGTCCATCGGCAGGCGTGTCGTCACATCCTTGTTGATGTCCAGCCCCACGGTGGCCGTGCCTGACCAGACCTTGGTGCCCATGTTCTCCTGAAATTCGTATTCCTGATAGTCGAACATCGGATAGTCGAAATAGCCGTTCTGCATCACGCGGATCAGGTTGCGGTCGGTGACGCGGTACACGTCCAGCTGCAATTCGGTGGTGTTGACCGTCACGACCGGAATGGCGGCGCTGCCGGTGCGGGGCAGAACATAGCCGCGCCCGGTAAAGCGCACTCCGGCGCTGCGGTCCTTGACAAAGGCGCTGATCGGCACCGATTTGGCCAGGGTCTGGCCATCGGCGGCGGGCAGCCCCTCGCGGAAGGTCACGGTATAGCGCCCCCCCGGTTCAACCCCCTCGACGCAAAGCTGGCGGTAGCCGTCCGACGAGACCGACATGCCGGCATCCGGCACCTGCACAAAGGTCGAATAGTCGACCCCCGATTTCACAAGATCCTCGGAAAAGCTGGCGCAGATGCGCGGGCGGTCGGTGTCCGATTGCACGGTGTTTTCCACGATGCGAAAGCCATATTTGCCGATGGCGTCGTCCAGTGCCGCCGCCGTGTCATCGCCCGGCTGCAACTCTTGCGCCAGACGCAAAGCCTGCACGGTGTCGCGGCCCCGCCCGACCAGTTCAAAGGCTTCGCCCATCTGGATCAGGATCGTGTGGCGCTGGGCTGCGTTTTCGGACCGCAGATAGGCATTGATCGCCGCCAGCATGGCGTTGTTGCGCAGCGTCGCGGCGTTGGGCTCGTCCCGCGTCGCGGCCAACACCTGCAGGCGGGCGTATTCCAGCCAGTTGTCGGCGGTGTCGTCCAGATTGGTCGCCGCCCCCACAAAGCGGTAGGCGGCGTCAAAGTCGCCGCTGCCCTCGGCGTCGCGCGCCGACGCAAGGCTCTCTTCGGCCGAAAAGCCGTTGGTCACATGCAGATTGGCCAGGTTTGCGGCCAGCGCCGTGGCGGGCTGGATGTCCCAGTCGGGCAGAAAGCGCAACTCCTCCCGCCGCGCCATTGCCCGCCCCTCAAACCCCTTTTCGGCGCTGATCACCTGGCCTGAATAAGCCCCCCCGAAAAACACGCTCTCCCCCACGTCGCTCTTGGGAAAGCACGAGCCGTTCTTGGTGTTGAAGGTGAAGGCCCGACATTGCTTGTTGGTCAGACAGGCGGTTTCGCAGGCCTCCAGCGTGGTGTCCAGCATCGTGGCAATGTCACCACCGGGCAGGTCGGTATTCTCGCTCAGCGTCAGTCGCTTGGCCGGGATGAGGTTGTCGGCAAAGCTGGTCCCCGGGGCAGCCAGAGACAGGCCAAATACCAGAACGGCGGACGTCCAGAACCCAAGACCGCGCATCGAAATACCCCCACAAATTCTTGGCGGAAACATCGCATGGCCGGGCGCGGACGTGCAAGGATTCTGATGGCGGGTTTCGCGGGCCGGGCGGCGTTAAGCTGGCATTCACCTGAATGCAGGAAAGTGCCGGGATGGAACAGGCCAGA
>JANMCI010000332.1:0-5232 GCA_031361245.1 Rhodobacterales bacterium | reverse complement strand
TTCCAGGTGGATACGGTTGTGGCCGCCGTTGCCACCAGCGGGGTGATCCTGTCGGCGGCCTATGCGCTGTGGCTTTATCGCCGCGTGGCCTTTGGCCCATTGGTCAAGGCGGCTTTGGCGACCATTCAGGACATGTCGCGGCGCGAGCGGGCGATCTTTGCGCCGCTGGTCGTCATGACGCTGCTGCTTGGCGTTTACCCTGCGGTCGTGACCGATGTCACCGGCGCCTCTGTCGGGGCGCTGATTACCGAATTCCGCGCCTCTGTTCCGGCGGCTGTGCCCGCTGCGGCAGTTGAGTAAAGGACCTGATGATGTCGGACTTCACTTTCTTCATGCCAGAGCTGATCCTGTCCCTCTATGTGATGGCTGCACTGCTGTTCGCCGTTTACACTGGCAAGGATGCGCTGACCGACGCGCTGACCTGGGCCACCGCGGGGCTGATGGTCGCGTTGGCGCTGTGGATCGGCATAGGGCAAAGCGGCACGCAAAGCGGCTTTGGCGGCATGCTGGTCGACGACGCCTTTGCGCGGTTTGCCAAGGTCACCATTCTGGCCTCGGCGGCGGCGGTGCTGGTGATTTCACGCGATTTCATGGCGCGGCGGGGATTGGGGCGGTTCGAATATCCGCTGCTCGTGGCCCTGTCGGTTGTCGGCATGATGGTCATGGTCTCGGCAGGCGATCTGATGGCGCTCTACATGGGGTTGGAGTTGCAGTCGCTGGCGCTTTACGTCGTCGCCTCGTTGCAGCGCGATGACAAACGGTCGACCGAAGCGGGGCTGAAGTATTTCGTGCTGGGGGCGCTGTCGTCGGGCCTGCTGCTTTATGGCGCGTCGCTTGTCTATGGCTATGCCGGGACCACGCTGTTCACCGGCATTCTGTCCACGGTCAGCCAGGGCGTGCCGCTGGGCCTGCTGTTCGGTCTGGTTTTCATGTTGTCGGGACTGGCGTTCAAGGTCTCGGCAGCGCCCTTCCACATGTGGACGCCGGACGTCTACGAAGGCTCACCCACGCCGGTGACGGCCTTTTTCGCCACCGCGCCGAAAGTCGCGGCAATGGCACTGATCGCCCGGCTGGTCCATGACGCCTTTGGCGGCGTGACCGGCCAGTGGAGCCAGGTTCTGGCGGCGTTGTCGGTCGCGTCGATGTTCCTCGGTGCCATCGCAGCGATTGGTCAGACTGACATCAAGCGCCTGATGGCCTATTCCTCGATCGCACATATGGGTTTTGCGCTGATGGGACTGGCAGCTGGCGGCGCCGAGGGCGTGCAGGCCATGCTGATCTACATGGCGATCTATGTCACGATGAACGTCGGCACCTTTGCCTTCATCATGTCGATGGAAAAGGACGGAAAGCCCGTCACCGACATCGGCAGCCTCAACCAGTTCTCGAAAAGCGAGCCGCTGAAGGCGCTTGCGATGCTGGTGCTGTTGTTCTCGCTGGCGGGTGTGCCGCCGATGCTGGGCTTTTTCGGGAAGTTCTATGTGCTGAAGGCGGCGGTGGATGCCAACATGGCGTGGCTTGCCCTGGCAGGGGCGGTCGCGTCGGTCATCGGGGCGTTCTATTACCTTCGCATCGTGTTCTATATGTATTTCGGTGCAGACGTGGATGGCGCCGAAAGCCGGATGGTGCCGGTGCAGTGGCTGGCCCTGGTGACGGTGTCGGCGATGATGCTGCTGGGGATCATCAACCTCTTCGGCATCGGGCCGGTGGCGGATGCCGCGGCGAAATCGCTTGTCGGCTAGACCCGAATGGCCAGTCGGCGTGGCCCGCCACGTTCTGGCGACCACGGACAGCACGAATGCCCATGCGATGCGTCAGGCCCCGACGCTTTCGGGGCCAGCGTGGTTTCTGGCGCATGAGCAGACGGCGGGGCGGGGCCGCAGGGCGCGGCCCTGGGCCAGTCCGCGCGGGAATTTCCATGCGACCTTGCTGATGCGACCGGCCGAGGCGGCCTCGGTCGTTGCCTTGCGCAGCTTTGCGGCCGCCCTGGCGCTGCGCGAGGCTTTGGCGGGGCTGACCGGGCTGGACGATGCGCTGCTGTTGAAATGGCCAAACGATGTGCTGTTGAGTGGCGGCAAGGTGGCAGGGATCCTGCTGGAAAGCGCTGCTGCCGGGGCCGGGGTGGCCCATCTGGCAATCGGCATCGGGGTCAACCTGATCGCGGCGCCGGACCTGTCGCTTTTGGAGCCGGGTGCCGTGCCAGCGGTCAGTGTGCTGGCTCAGACCGGACAGCGCGTAACGCCGGAAGCCTTTCTGGACCTCTTGGCCCCGGCCTATGCCCGGTGGGAGGCAATCTTTGTCAGCGAAGGCTTTGCCCCGCTGCGCCGCGAATGGCTGGCCCACGCGGCGCGTCTGGGCGAGGTGATCCGCGCGCGGACCGGCACGCAAAGCCGCGAGGGGCGGTTCGAGACGGTGGATGCGACCGGGGCGCTGATCCTTGGGATGGCGGATGGGTCCGTGGCCATACCGGCGGCGGAAGTCTTTTTCTGAAGTGGGGGCGAACATGCTTCTGGCGATAGACTGCGGCAATACCAACACGGTGTTCTCGATCTGGAACGGGACAACGTTCCTGGCCACCTGGCGCATCGCCACCGATCACAAACGCACGGCGGATGAGTATTTCGTCTGGCTGTCCGCGCTGATGGCGCTGAACAAGGTGGAGGCCACGATCACCGAAGCGATCATCTCGTCCACCGTGCCGCGCGTGGTGTTCAATCTGCGGGTGCTGTGCGGGCGCTATTACGACTGCCGCCCCCTGGTCGTGGGCAAACCGGAATGCGCGCTGCCGGTGCCGCCGCGGGTGGATCAGGGCACGACGGTCGGGCCGGACCGGCTGGTCAACACGGTGGCGGGGTTTGACCGGCATGGCGGCGATCTGATCGTGGTCGATTTCGGAACGGCGACGACCTTTGACGTGGTGGACACCGATGGGGCCTATGTCGGCGGTGTCATCGCGCCGGGCGTGAACCTGAGCCTTGAGGCGCTGCACATGTCTGCGGCCGCGTTGCCGCATGTCGATGTCTCAAAACCCTTGAAAGCGATCGGCACGAATACGGTGGCCTGCATGCAGTCGGGCGTGTATTGGGGCTACATCGGCCTTGTTGAAGGCATTGTGCGCGAAGTGCGGAAGGAACGTGACAACCCCATGAAGGTTATCGCGACCGGAGGCCTCGCGTCCTTGTTCGCCCAGGATACAGAGCTATTTCACAGCGTTGAGGATGACCTGACGATGCACGGTCTGGTTCTGATCAACGACTACAACAAAGAGAATGCGGATGGCCCAGAGCAAAGCCGGTGAGCGGCTGATCTATCTACCCCTTGGCGGCGCCGGCGAGATCGGCATGAACGCCTATGTCTATGGCTATGGCCCCAAAGGCCGCGAGCGGCTGATCCTCGTCGATCTGGGCGTGGCGTTTCCCGACATGGACACCTCGCCCGGTGTCGACCTGATCATGCCCGACATCAGCTGGCTTGTGGAGCGCGCCGACAGGCTGGAGGCGATCTTCATCACCCATGCCCACGAGGATCACATCGGGGCTTTGGCGCATCTGTGGCCGCAGCTGAAAAAGCCGGTCTATGCGCGGCGCTTCACGGCCAATATCGGCAAGATGAAGTTGGAAGAGGCGGGGCTCGCCTCGGATATCATCAAGGTGGTCGAGGCGCGGCCGCACACGGTGACGGCAGGGCCGTTCACGGTGCAGTTCGTGCCGGTCAGCCACTCGATTCCGGAAAGTGCCGCCTTGGTCATCGACTCGCCGCTGGGGCGGATCGTCCATTCGGGCGACTTCAAGCTGGATGCCAACCCCGGTGTTGGCGAGGGCTGGGAAGACGCGCGGATGCAGGAGATTGCCGCCGAAGTGCCGGTCAAGGCGCTGATGTGCGACAGCACCAACGTCTTTTCGCTGCATCCCGGGCGCTCGGAAAACACGCTTGGGCTGCCGATTTCCGAGCTGATCTTGGGGGCTGGCGGCATGGTGGTGGCGACGACCTTCGCGTCAAACGTGGCGCGGGTGAAAACGCTGGCCGAAGCGGGGCGCGCGGCGGGGCGGTCGGTGTGCCTGTTGGGGCGTGCGATGAAGCGGATGGTGTCGGCGGCCGAGGAATCGGGTGTGCTGGCCAAGTTCCCGCCAAACATCACGCCCGAGGCTGCCCTGGAGGTGCCGCGCAAGAACCTGATGCTGATTGTGACCGGCTCTCAGGGCGAGCGGCGCGCGGCGTCGGCGCAACTGGCGCGGGGCAAGTATCTGGGGTTGGAGATGAAGGAGGGCGACATGTTCCTCTTTTCCTCTAAATGCATTCCGGGCAATGAGCGCGACGTGCTGAAGGTGATCAACGCCTATTCGGAACTGGGCGTGAATGTGGTCGATGACAGCAACGGCAAGTATCACGTGTCGGGCCATGCCAACCGGCCTGATCTGGAGCATGTGCACCGCCTGCTGTTGCCCGACATGGTGATCCCGATGCATGGCGAGCATCGCCATTTGCGCGAACATGTCCGCATTGCCCATGATGCCGGGATTGCCTCGGTCATTGCCACCAATGGGACGATGCTGGACATCTCGGGCGACGTGCCGAAGGTGGCCGAGCGGATCGAGGCGGGGCGGACCTTCCTGGACGGCTCTGCCTTGATCGGGTCGATGGACGGCATTGTGCGCGACCGCATCAGGATGGCATTGAACGGCCATGTGACCGTCACGCTCATCCTGGACGAAAGCAACGATCCCTTGGGTGAGGCTTGGGTCGATCTGCGCGGCTTGCCGACGCTGGGCAAGGGCGGGCGGGATCTGGCCGAGACGCTGGAGGGTGATCTGGGCGAGTTTCTGGAGACCGCCGGCCGCAAACTGCTGGCCGATGACGACAAGCTGGAAGAGGCGATGAAACGCGTCGTCCGTCAGGTCGCCATGGAAGAGATCGGCAAGAAGCCCGAGATGACCGTGGTGATCAGCCGTCTGGCCGCTGAATAAGCACGGTCCGCACCAAAGAGAAACACGATGTCGCTTTTGACGACATCGTGTTTTTTCTTTTGTTTACAGCAGGTTATGGAGTTCCGTTAACCTGACCTTAACCGTTTGATCTGACCTGTCAGCCCTGGCTTTCGGCTTGCTCATCCTCGGTCACTTCGGTGGGCGGTGTGTCGATGCGGAAGCTGCGCAGAATGAAGTCGGGCACATGGTCGCCCATGCCGACAACCCGGTCGCCGCTGCCGCTGCGCTGGGAATGGCGGCGGTCGTC
>JANMCI010000331.1:0-2405 GCA_031361245.1 Rhodobacterales bacterium | reverse complement strand
GACCATCATCTCAGACCTTATCAGGGCGCAAACAGACGCCGCGGCGGGTCTAGCAACTTCGTTCGAGTTAGGGAACAGAAGAACGCCCGCGCGACTTTCAAGTCAGCAGGTAATGCAGCAAATCAGCAGGGTTGCATGCGTTCTCATGGCGCCAAGCGATACAGGAATTCGCACCTTCCGCCAAGAGGTTTGAGCGTCCACATATGGACAGAACACAAAACCATTCGAAATCAATGGCTTGAATTCATTCGTTCATAAAATAGCAAGGTTTGGCCGAAGCCCGGAGGCTGCGCAGGGTCGGATTGCTTGCGGCTGCGAAGGACGCTAGGCTTTGTCCGTCACATCATTTCATCACAGGAGCCGGAAATGGCGGATGTCACCATGATTGGTCTGGGGGCGATGGGGTCGGCTCTTGCACGGGCCTTTCTCGGGGCCGGGCATTCGGTGACAGTCTGGAACCGGACAGCTGACCGAATGACGCCACTGGTCGCGCTCGGGGCGAGGGCCGCCAGTTCGCCGACCGACGCTGTGCTGGCAAGCCCGATCTGTGTTGTCTGCATCGACAATTACAGCATCACGCGCCGCCTGATCGAAGAGGCCGCTATGCTTGGCCCGCTTTCGGGGCGAACGCTGGTTCAACTCAGCACCGGCACACCGGCAGAGGCGCGGGAGCTGGCAAACTGGCTTGCAACCCATGGCGTCAGGGTGCTGGACGGCGCAATCATGCCCTATCCGGATGGCATCGGTGGCAAGGATGCCCAGATTCTGTTTGCCGGATCAGCCGACCTCTTTGGATCGTGCAAGCCGACCCTTGAGTGCCTTGGTGGCGATCTGCGACACCTGGGCGAGGACGTCGGCGCGGCTGCGGTGCTCGACATGGCCTTGATGACGCATCAGCTGTCAAACTACCTTGGCGTCTGGCATGGCGCCCGGGTCTGCGAAGCCGAAGGGCTTGGCGTTGATGTGTTTGCATCACTGTTGCCGCCTGATGACCTGGCGACCCATCTGGCGTGGCGCATTCACAGGGCCGACCACGACAACCCTGGAGCCACGCTGGCGGTTTGGAACGCGGCGCTTGACCGCATCGTCGAACAGGCGCGGACCACACAGATCAACCGGGAAATCCCTGAGCTGATTTCAAGCCTTTTCCGCCGCGCCATTGCCTTGGGCCACGGCAACCGCGACATCGCCACCGTCATTGAGGTCTTGCGGGCGGGTTGAGCAGACCGTTCTGTCCGCAAACCTGCTCCATCCCTGCAAGTGCAAGCGCCCATCGCGTCTTTGGTCTTGCCAGACCGTCCGCCCCATTTCATCCTGCCCCCATGACCCGCGCCATCGTCAACGCCCAAGCCGCCACCTTGCCCGGCGCCACCCATTCCGACCCCTGGGGCGGCGGTCATGATGCGTGGAAAGTCGGGGGCAAGCTTTTTGCCGTGGTGGGCGCGATGGAGGATCACGGCGTTGACGTCAAATGCGCCGACATCGAGACGGCCCAACTCTTGATCGAGATGGGCCGCGCCATGACGGCCCCCTATTTCCACAAAAGCTGGGTGCGCGTTCCGTGGGGACAGGTCGACGAGGCCGAATTGCGCGAGCGCGTCACCAATTCCTACCTGACGATCCGGGCCGGCCTGCCCAGAAAGGTTCAAGCGGTTTTGGGACCGCTGGGCTGAGGACTACCAGCCCACGGCCTTGCGCAGCATGTTCAGCGCCACAATCGTGATGAAGATCGCAAAGGCCCGCTTCAGCGGCTTGGGGTCCATCGCATGGGCCAGCCTGACCCCGTAAGGCGTGGTCAGCAGGGTCATCGGAATGATCACGGCAAAGGCGGGCAGGTTCACGGCCCCGATGCTGTAAGGCGGGGCGCCGGGCACGTTTAGCCCCATAAACCCGATCAGCGACGGCACCGAGATCAGCACGCCAAAGCCTGACGCGGTGGCGACGGCGCGGTGGATCGGCATCCCGTAAAGGCTCATCAGCGGCACGCCAAAGGTGCCGCCGCCGATGCCCATCAGGGTCGAGAACAGGGCCAGCACCGTCGCCTGCACCCCGCGCAGGGGGTTGCCCGGCATCTTTGTCCCCAGCCGCCACTCGTCCCGGCCAAAGGCCATGTAAAGGCCGGCAAGCCCGGCCAGAATCCCGAAAACCGCCTGCAACGTGGCGGTATTCAGCACCGAGGCGAGCCCGACGCCCAGCACCGCCCCCACCACCAGAAAAGGCGCCCAGTCGCGCAACACCTGCCAGTCGACCGCGCCCTTGCGATTGTGCAAGAGCACCGAGCGCACCGAGGTCACGACGATGGTCGCAGCCGAGGTGCCGATGCAGATCTGCATCAGATGATCGCCGCCATAGCCGAGTGCTGTGAACGTGTAAAAGAAGGCCGGGACCAGCACGATGCCGCCGCC
>JANMCI010000317.1:0-3500 GCA_031361245.1 Rhodobacterales bacterium | reverse complement strand
CCGCGACCCGCAAATCCTCTGCCCGCCCTCGCCGCCTGCTTTACCTCAAACAGGGTCTGACCATCCGCCGCGAACTGGCCAACGGCGGCTGGGTGCTGCGCTTTTCCGGCGAAGAAGCCCGCAGCGGTGCCCTGCTCGACGACGTGATGGACTATGTCGAGCGCACCTTCCAGCCGAACCACTGACCGGGCAGCCAATCGTCAGCCGCGCCGGGCCTTGTCGATCGCGGCGACATCAATCTTGCCCATGGTCATCATCGCCGCAAACGCGCGCTTCGCTTCGTCGCCGCCCTTGACCATCGCCTCGGACAGCGTCCTTGGCGTGATCTGCCACGAGACGCCCCATTTGTCCTGACACCAGCCACACTCGCTTTCCTTGCCGCCGTTGCCGACGATGGCGTTCCAGTATCTGTCGGTCTCTTCCTGATCATCGGTGGCGATCTGAAACGAGAACGACATGTTATGTTTGACGAACGAGCCGCCGTTCAGGCCCAGACAGGGGATGCCCACGACCGTGAAATCGACGGTCAGCACGTCACCCGCCTTGCCCGAGGGATAGTCGCCGGGCGCATGGTGGACGGCGCTGACAAAGCTGTCGGGAAAGGTCCGGGCGTAAAAGCGGGCTGCGGCCTCGGCGTCCTTTTCGTACCAGAGGCAAATCGTGTTCTTGGCAATGGTCATCGCATATCCTTTCGCAGTTGAAACCGGCTTGGGCGTGGTGTCCTGCGTCCGTCAGCAAATTCCCAAAGCCCGTGTCAGTCAAGCCCGGCTCGCGCCCATTGCCTGACCCAAAGCTCAAAGGCGGGTGCCGCCATGTTACACTTCGCGCAATCTCGGGTGCCGACCCGTGACTTTTCCGGCGTCCCGTGACCCGCTTTGCCCGCATTTCCAGCGATTTTGATGTCGCCAAAATACTTACCATGCGGTTAATGGAAACCGGTAAAGCCATGATAATAAACATTAAAACATGATGTCGTCAAATGCGACACCGCGCGACATTTCCATGTTTCAATCCCCTGACCGACATGTGAGCCAAGATGATTTTGAATTTTGCGCCGAATGCGCCATCTTCCTGTGAACCAGACAGGAGCCCGCGATGCCCTTCCAGCCCGACCTCAAATGGTCCGATGTGACCCCGAGAAACCTCTACCTCAACCGCCGCCAGATCATGACCAGCGCCGCGGGCCTTGCTGCGGGCTCGGCCCTCGGCTTGCCCGCCCTTGCCTCCAGCCAATATTCCACCGACGAGGCCCCGAACACGTTCGAGGAAATCTCGGGCTACAACAATTACTACGAAGTCGGCACCGACAAAGCCGACCCCTCCGCCTATGCGGGCGCGCTCGTGACCAAGCCGTGGTCGGTCGTGGTGGACGGGCTTGTTGACAAGCCGGGCACCTACGATCTTGGCGACCTCCTCGCCGGTCTGACCGTCGAGGACCGCATCTATCGCCACCGCTGCGTCGAGGCGTGGTCCATGGTGATCCCGTGGCGCGGCATCCAGCTGTCCAGCCTGCTCGCCAAGCTCGGCCCGCAACCCGGCGCGAAATTTGTGTCCTTCGAGACGCTGGTCCGACCAGAAGAGATGCAGGGCCAGCAGCGCGCCATCCTCGAATGGCCCTACCGCGAGGGTCTGCGTCTGGATGAGGCGATGCATCCCCTGACCCTGCTTGCCACCGGCCTTTACGATCAGGACCTGCCCAACCAGAACGGCGCCCCGATCCGTCTGGTCGTGCCGTGGAAGTACGGGTTCAAAGGCATCAAGGCGATCGTCCGCATCAGCCTGACCGATACCCAGCCGCAAACCACCTGGAACATGATGGCCGCCAACGAGTATGGATTCTATGCCAACGTGAACCCCGAAGTCGACCACCCCCGCTGGAGCCAGGCCTCCGAACGCCGCATCGGCGCAGGCCTTCTGGCCGGCCGTCAGGACACCCTGATGTTCAACGGCTATGGCGAGCATGTGTCCAGCCTCTATTCGGGGCTGGATCTGGCGGCGAACTACTGAGATGCTGGACCAGATCAACCGCACGCTCCGCAAAGTCCCGACCTGGACGATCTACATCCTCGGCCTCGTCGCGGCGATCTGGGTGGTCTATTCCGGCCTCCAGCAGGTTGACCCGGTGCGCGGCATCGAATGGGGTCTCGGCCTCTGGGCCGTGCGTCTGTTGATCGCAACCCTGTTCATCTCTCCCCTGCGCTGGGCCGGCCTGAACCTCTTGCGCTTCCGCCGCCAGCTGGGCCTCGTCGCCTTCGCCTTTGTCGTGCTGCACTTCACCGCCTGGCTCACCATCGACATGGGCCTGCGGTGGAGCCAGATCATCCCCGACCTCTACAAACGCTGGTACATCCTCGTCGGCATGTCGGCCCTTCTGCTTCTTGTCCCTCTGGCCGTGACCTCGAACAACTGGTCCATCCGCCGCCTCGGTGCCCGGAACTGGAACCGCCTGCACAAGCTTGCCTATGCCGCCACCGCGTTGGGGATGCTCCACTTCCTGATGGTCGGCAAAGTCTACACGACCGAGGTTCTGACCTACGCCGCCCTTCTCACCCTGCTTCTTGCCGCCCGCCTCTACCGCAACGGCCCCCGCAGCCTGGTCTGGGCCTGATTTGCCGGTTTCGCCCGGTGATTCAGCCAGCAAAGGGGCGGAGCGCACCCTGCGCGGAGATGCCACTTTGTGGTGCCGCGTGAGGCAACCCCAAGATTTTGAGGATAAATCAGGTTTTGCGAAAAATCTTTCGCAGGATGCGTTTTTCCCTCTTGCGGGTTTCAACGCACCTCCGTAGATAGCCCCTCACCGAAGCAGAACAGCGACGGTGACGGGAACGGACGGCAGCGCAAGCGCCCGAAACACCCCGGAAAATCTGAAGACACGGCGGATGGGGATCGCTAGGCAACTAGCGCGCTTCGTTTTGTTTGTCGGATGATCGCTCTTTGAAACGGTAATTGATGAAGGGATATGTGGGCGGTTTGGGCGCATCGGCGTCTGACACGTAGCATATCTGCCCGGCAGGGAGTGTGGAGAGATCTGCATGACCGATGACCTGGGAAAAGCTTCACGGTTTGTGGGTTCTGGTTACTTCGGTAACTTGAGCACATGAATTGTTAAGACCCTTACGTTTGCCAAGCAAACGTTGGGGCAGATGTGCGAAGGTTCGACGTCAAGGATATGGGGAAACCCATTTCAACTTGAGAGTTTGATCCTGGCTCAGAATGAACGCTGGCGGCAGGCCTAACACATGCAAGTCGAACGAGGTCTTCGGACCTAGTGGCGGACGGGTGAGTAACGCGTGGGAACGTACCCTTTGGTTCAGAATAGCCCCGGGAAACTGGGAGTAATACTGGATGAGCTCGCAAGAGGAAAGATTTATCGCCAAAGGATCGGCCCGCGTTGGATTAGGTAGTTGGTGGGGTAATGGCCTACCAAGCCGACGATCCATAGCTGGTTTGAGAGGATGATCAGCCACACTGGGACTGAGACACGGCCCAGACTCCTACGG
>JANMCI010000308.1:0-14218 GCA_031361245.1 Rhodobacterales bacterium | reverse complement strand
CACCCAAGGAACGGGCAAACTGGGCCGCTTTGGCCGACCTGACGCTGGAGGCTGCGGAATGATGTGGGTGGATATCGGCGCGCTGGAGGATATCCCCCGTCAGGGGGCACGGGTGGTCAAGACGGTTCAGGGCTGCGTCGCGGTGTTCCGCACCGCCACGGACGCGGTCTTTGCCACCGACGACCGCTGCCCCCACAAGGGCGGGCCCCTGTCCGAAGGCATCGTGCACGGTGCGTCCGTCACCTGTCCCCTGCACGCCTGGGTCTTTTCGCTGGAAACCGGGCAGGCGCAGGGCGCGGATGTGGGGGCGGTTGCCACGTATCCGCTGCGGGTCGAGGCGGGGCGGCTGTTGCTGGACGCCAGCCGCCTTGCGGCACGGGTGGCTGCGTGACGATCCGCACCACCTGCCCTTATTGTGGCGTCGGTTGCGGCGTGCTGGCCAGCCGCACGGCGACTGGACTGACCGTGAAGGGCGATCCCGACCATCCGGCCAATCGCGGGCGGCTTTGTTCCAAGGGATCGGCCCTGGGCGAAACCGTCGGGCTTGAGGGGCGACTTCTGGCGCCGCGCATCTTTGGGCAGGACGTGGCGTGGGACGACGCGCTGGGGCTGGTGGCGCGGCGGTTTCAAAAGGTCATCGCGGAACACGGGCCGGAGGCGGTGGCGCTGTATGTCTCGGGGCAGATGCTGACAGAGGATTACTATGTCGCCAACAAGCTGATGAAAGGCTTTATCGGCGCGGCGAATATCGACACAAACTCAAGGCTTTGCATGGCGTCGTCGGTGGCGGGGCACCGCCGGGCCTTTGGTACGGATACCGTGCCGGGGCTTTATGAGGATCTGGAACTGGCCGATCTTGTCGTGCTGACGGGATCGAACCTCGCGTGGTGCCATCCGGTCCTTTACCAACGCCTTGCCGCCGCCAAAGCCGCCCGGCCCGAGATGAAAGTCGTGGTGATAGACCCGCGTCGCACCGCCACTTGCGATCTGGCCGATCTGCACCTGGCCATTGCACCGGGGTCGGATGCGGCCCTGTTCAACGCCGTTCTGGCGGCGATTGCAGATCACGGCGCGGTCAACGAGAGCTATCTTGCCGGTGTCGCGGGCTATGAGACCGCACTTGCCGCTGCAAAAGCGAGCGACCCCGCATTGACCGGGCTGAGCCCCGCCGTGCTGGCCCAGTTCTGCGACCTGTGGAGCCGCACCGAAAAGGTCGTGACCGTCTACTCCCAGGGCATCAACCAGTCCGCGACCGGCACTGACAAGGTGAACGCGATCCTGAATTGTCACCTTGCCACCGGTCGCATCGGCAGGCCCGGCATGGGACCGTTTTCGGTGACCGGTCAGCCCAACGCCATGGGCGGGCGCGAGGTCGGGGGGCTGGCCAACATGCTGGCCTGCCATCTTGAGATCGAGAACCCGGCCCATCGCGCTGCAGTGCAGACCTTTTGGGCCAGCCCGGCCATGGCGAAAAGGCCCGGACTGAAAGCCGTCGACATGTTCCGCGCCGTGGGTGAGGGCAGGATCAAGGCGATCTGGATCATTCACACCAATCCGGCCGTTTCCATGCCCGATGCCGATGCCGTCGTCCGCGCCCTGCGCGCCTGCCCCTTTGTGGTTGTGCAGGATGTGACTGCCGACACCGACACCGCGCGCCTTGCGCATGTCCTGCTGCCAGCCACTGCCTGGGCCGAGAAAGAGGGCACGGTCACCAACTCTGACCGCACCATCAGCCGTCAGGCGCGCGTCCTTCCCGCGCCAGGCCAGGCGCGGGATGACTGGCGGATCCTGGCGGGTGTCGCGCGCCGGATGGGGTGGGGAGCGGCCTTTGATTGGCCGAACCCGGCCGCGATCTTTCGCGAATATGCGTCCTTGTCGGGGGTGGCTGGTCTTTTGGGCAGCGATTTCGACATATCGGACATGGCGAACTTGACCGATGGCGCGTATTCGACCCTCGCCCCGTTCACATGGCCGCAAAACGCCCGGCAAAAGGGCGGGCGTTTCTTTGCCACCGCGCAATTTCACACTCCGGATGGCCGGGGACGGATGCTGCCCATTACCCCGCACCTGCCGCGAGCGGTTGAAAAGGGCCAGTTCCGCCTGAACACCGGTCGCATCCGCGACCAGTGGCACACAATGACGCGCACAGCCAAATCGCCACGTTTGTCGCAGCATCTGGCCGAACCATTCCTGCAGATCCACCCCGCCGATGCCGCCCGCCTTGATCTGGCTGCCGCCGATCTGGTCGAGGTCAAGAGCGACAACGGCCGGGCCCTGCTGCGCGCCCTGCTCACCACCGACGTGGCCGAGGGCGAGGTTTTTGCGCCCATGCACTGGACCGCAGAGACCGCCAGCGCCGCCCGCATCGACGCGCTGATCCCCGGACTTGTCGATCCGATCTCGGGCCAGCCTGACAGCAAGTCCGCCGTCGTTACGGTCAGACGTTTTGCCGCGACGTGGTATGGCTTTGCGGTCAGCGTTGCGGATGTCACCCCCAAGTCCACCTACTGGGCCAAGAGCCGCGTCACCGCAGGCTGGCGGATGGAGCTTGCCGGGGCTGAAACGCCGCAGGATTGGCTTGTCTATGCGAGCGAACTCTTTGAACTGAGCGCCGCCCCTTCGATCCTGATCGACCGCGCGCGCGGGTTGACGCGGATCGCCCATTACCACAATGACCAGCTCGTCGCGGCCCTGTTCGTGGGGCCGGAACCTGTGGCTCTGTCACGCGACCATGTGGCATCACAGCTCGGGATTTCCAGCAGTCTGGCAATTCTGGCCGGCGTGCCGGGCATCGGTCAGCCCGACCCCGGCCCGACCATTTGTGCCTGCCTGAATGTCGGGTGCAACACGATCCTTCGCGCCATCGCCGGCGGGGCGCGAACGGTTGGCGAACTGGGCAGGCAACTGGGTGCCGGCACATCGTGTGGGTCGTGTCGTCCGGAACTGAACGCCCTTCTCGCCGGCAGCATGCAAAAGGAGGCCGCCGAATGATCCGCACCGCCCCCAACCCCTTCATCGGGCTCATCACCGCTTTTCGCGTCTGGGGCCATGAGTTGCGCGCCAAAGCTCCTGCGCCGACCCGCGACAAGGTGCAGCACAAATCGGGCCACGTGACGTTGCTTGGCGCGGGACCCGGAGCAGCCGACCTGATCACGCTGCGCGGGCTTGCCGCGCTCAAAAGTGCCGATGTCATCTATTACGACCGCCTCGTCGACCCCGCCTTGCTGACCTTTGCCAAATCCGGGGCGATTTGCATTTCGGTGGGCAAAGCCCCCGGCCATCATGCGGTGCCGCAAGAGGAAATCAACGCGCGACTCGTGCACTCCGCCCAGAAGGGCCGGGCGGTCGTGCGCCTCAAATGCGGCGATCCGGGCATCTTTGGCCGTGGCGCCGAGGAGGCCGACGCCCTGACGCGGCACGGCATCCGCTGGACGATCATTCCCGGCGTAACGGCTGCCTGTGCTGCCGCTGCGGCTGCGGACAGCTTTCTCACCGAACGCGGTCAGACCGAGCGCGTGGTTTTCGCGACCGGTCACCGTCGCGAAGGCGAAGTCAGCGATTGGCGCGCCTCGGCCGCTCCTGGAACCACGCTTGCCTGCTATATGGGCATCTCGACCGTGGCTGATCTGCAAAGCGGACTGATTGCGGCTGGCTGGCCTGACAGCTGCCCCGTCGAGGTGATCTCCAAAGCGCAAACGCCGGACCAGCGGGTCCTGCGCGGAAACCTGCACGGCCTGGCCTTGCTTTGCGCGGGGGAAAGGAACCTGAACCCGGCGATGTTGATCATCCGCTGGCCTGCGCCAATTACCGCGCGGAGGTCCATCAGTCCGGCCCAACGGGCGGCAGGACCAAGAGAGCACTGCGCCATGAGGACACCGACCATGTCTTCGCGCGGGTCCACGTGAAGGGATGTGCTGAACGCTATACCGACCGAGCCCACTGGCGACATCGCTACGCAAGTGCATGACCGGAACGCCCATGCCCTGCCGCAGGTACCCCTGAACCCATCATGGCGGCCGGTCGGGACCTGAATTGACAGTCAAGGAATCGGGACGATGAGGGAACTTGTCGCGAGCCTGCGCGTTGACGCTGGGAAGCAAAGGGTCCGCGTGTCAATCAGACCAGATGGCACAAGGAACACGGTGGTTTTTCTGATTTCCCGCCTTGGCCAACGCAAAGGCAGTCGAGCCTTTATCCCATCCGCAGTCCCTTTGTTTCGCCGGGCCCACGAAAATCGGTTGCAAGCAAAGCAACGACAGCCGGGCGGTCGTTCCGTCCGGCTGTCAGAGGTCAGACGGCCATCTTGACCTTGTTGACCGAGGCAACGGCAAGGCTGGTCAGTTTGGAGTTGGTGGCCTTCTCCATGTCCAGAATCTCGCTCAGAAGGTCGTGCGCCTCTGTTTGGCCCAAGACCTTGGCCCATTCGCGCAAGGTGCCATAGCGGGCAATCTCGTAATGTTCGACCGCCTGCGCCGCCGCAATGAGGCTGGCGTCGAGGGCCACGCCCGAGGCTTCCTTGATGATGCCTTCGGTCTCCTTGATCAGCCCTTCGATCGCATCGCATTTCTGGCCCATGGGCTTTTCCTTGATCGCGGCGAAGACCTTGTCGAGGATTGCGATCTGTTTCTTCGTCTCGGTGAGATGGGCCTGGACCAGGACCTTGAACTCGACATTCGTGCCTGCGCTGGCAACTTTGGGCAAGGCCTTGATCAGCGCGTTTTCCGCAAAGTAGATATCTTGCAGAGTGTGAAGGAAAGCTTCAGCAAGTGTTTTCATGATGGCGTCCTTTACTTGACATGTGAAGCAGGCGAACCTCTGGCAAGCGACAAAAGCCTGGGTTCGCAGGTCTGCATCTAGGGAACGCCTGGGTCATCGATACGTTCCCGATCCTGTCAATGCCCGGGCAGATGTGGCGGACTTCCGCGGACGGCACCCCTGCCCCGTCGTTGGTCGGGCCGATGGGCGGCCATGGTCTACATCAACGGCCGACGTTCCGGCTTTTCGATGTCGATCATCGCCAGCCCCGCCAGCTTGGCCATATCGAGGATTTCAAGCTTGCCCTCTGCCCAGTTCGCAAGCTTTTGCCTGCGCAGACTTTGCAGGGTCTTGTTGGTATGCACCAGCGAAAGGCCCAGCGCGTCGGCGAGGTCTTGTTGGCGAAAGGGCAAAGGCACCTTTCCTGAGGAGAGCAGTCCCACGGCCCGCAGCCGCTGATGTATGCGCACAAAGGCCCAACCGATCCGCTGAATTGCGTCCCGCTGTCCTAACGAGGCGATCGTTTCACCCAGGAAATGCTCTTCCACGGCCGCGATCCAGGTCAGATCATAGCCGCGGTCGGGATGTGAGCGAAACAGGCCCCAGAAATCCTCGCGCCGGAATGCACAGAGCGTCATCGCCGTCGACGCTTCGACGGAATGTTTCATCTCACCCATGATGCCGGGTTGCAGACCTGTAAAATCGCCCGGAAATACGAAATTTATCACTTGGCGTCTGCCGTTTTCCAGCAATTTTGACCGCGTCCCCATGCCGCTGAGCACGGTGTAGAGCTGCGGGCTGCTCGAGCCTTCCATCAGGACCGTGGTGCCAGCCTTGACCGTCAGCTCGCCGGTTTTGAACGACTGCATGAAGGTCAATTCGTCCGCGCTGAACGGGATGAAAATCTCGTGCTTGCGCAGCGGGCACTCAGAACATCGTATTTGCGGCATGGCCAGCCATTTCCTTTGCGATCGTATGTCACAGCTTAATGCGTGAAAATCCGAATGGTTCCAAATTGCCGCACCAGTTGAGGAATTCGGAATGAACACATCTGTTTTGAGAACACGGCCGCCTGCATGCTATCTGATTGTTCTGAAGGACTATCTTGTGGCGCTGGACCTCGCAGAATCGATCTCGGATTTTGACGCTGAGGCGGAGATTGTTGCCCGGCATTCGGCAGCCTGCGCAATCGCCGCGCTGGAAGGGATTGAACGGGTGGCCGTGGCTTTCGTCGAGACTGGACCGGACCAGTTTGCGGCATCAGTATTCTCGGGCATGATCAGCGACCGCGGCGGCCGGGTGGTCCTGATGGGCGATGAAGCGGAAAGCTCGGGTCAGGCGCGGGGATATTCCGTGCTGCAACGTCCCTTTTCCCAAGGGCTGGTTCGGGCCCATCTGGCAAATCGCCAACAGACCGATGCAACCCGGTGGGACCGGCGCGCAGTGAGGGTTGCAGGCCAATGGGATGGCTCCCTCGATTATTCCCCACCCGCCGCCACGGTGCCAAAGCTCGAATGACGAAAGCAGTGGCCACCACGCCGCGTGCCAATATGGCAAGCGACGCCGTTGGTTCCACCAAGAAAGACGCCGCTCTTTACCCGACCAGCGTCTCGGTCGAAGAAAAGAACATCGCCTGACTGACCGCAGAACTCAGTTGTTCCTCGGTGAAGGGCTTCGTAATCAGGAAGGCCGGTTCGGGCCGATTGCCAGTCAGCAGCCGCTCGGGGAAAGCCGTAATGAAGATGACGGGGATAGTCTCGAATTGAGCCAGAATTTCGTTGACCGCATCGATGCCGGACGACTGGTCCGCGAGCTGAATGTCGGCCAAGATCAGGTCGGGACGTTGGGCTGCTGCGAGGCGTACGGCCTCTGACTTGGTGCGGGCAATTCCGGTGACCCGGTGGCCTATGTCTTTGACGATGGCGGCAATATCCAGGGCAATGATTGCCTCGTCCTCGATCACCAGCACGACGCCCGCCACCGAATTGTCCATCTCACGCCGGGCGATATCGATATAGTCGGCCGCCTCTTCTGCATCGACGCCCATGATGCTGCCAATCTCAGCCGGGGTGAAACCTTCGACCGCATGCAAAAGCAGTGCTTCGCGTGTGTTCGGCGTCAGGCCAGACATATGAAACTGCGCCCGTGCGGCCAAGGCATTTTCAGGCTCGCCCACAGGTGCGCCGGCGCTGGACCAGACCAAGTGGAAGGCGCGAAACAGCGCGACCTTGGCGCTTGTCACATCGAGGGTTCCCGCGACGTCTGAAAGCAGCGCCTCCAGCGTTGCGGCGGCATAGCTGTCGCCGGTTTCCTGGCTGCCGGTCAGCGCGCGGGCATAGCGGCGCAAGTAGGGCAAGTTGGCCCCGATAAGCGATGAAAAGTCCGGCGCGCGCGTTGATGCCATCATAAGCCCCCTATTTTGATTTTTACTTGGAACCAAACGCATTTTGCAAGCGTTCGGTTCCATGAGAAATTGCATGATCGGAACAGAGTGTGAGGCACGCGATGGCACAAGACAAGGATGCGCCTCGGCTGAAGACGCAAATCGACGAAAATCTCAAGCGCGTGTATCAAGAAGGGCTTGAGGCCGAAGTGCCCGAACGATTCACGGCGCTTCTTGCCCAATTGCGCGAGAAGGAGGCCAAGGAATGACCCCTTCCTCGCACGGCACCGAGTCGCCGCGTGATCCTCGGGACGAACTTGTCGACCACCTGCCCTCGCTTCGCGCCTTTGCAATCAGCCTGACCCGCAACGTCGCAGCGGCCGACGATCTGGTGCAGGACACGATCGTCAAGGCTTGGTCCAACTTCGACAAGTTCGAGAGCGGGACCAATCTGCGGGCATGGCTTTTCCGCATTCTTCGCAACACGTTCTTTTCCAACGCGCGCAAACACAAACGCGAGGTCGCAGATCCGGATGGTCTGCTTGCCGGCAAGTTGTTCGTAAGGCCCGACCATGACGGCAAACTGGCCTTTGCCGAATTTCTGATCGCCTTTGACGAGCTGTCGCCAGAGCATCGCGAAGCGCTGATTTTGGTCGGCGCCTCGGGCTATTCCTATGGCGAGGCGGCGGAGATGATCGGTGTGGCGGTCGGAACGGTAAAAAGCCGGACCAGTCGGGCGCGATCGCGGCTGAGCGAATTGCTCGGGCTCGAAGAAGGCGAGAGCCCTTTGTCCAACCCTGAGCGGGACGCGTTGGGTGTCACTGGGTTGCCGGGGGAAAAGGCGGCATGACATCGGCATCGCGCCGCCAGATTGTCCAGAAGCTTGGATTTCAGATCGCCTTTCTGCTCGCCGCGGTTCTTTTGCCGCTGACCCTGATTTCGATGGTGAACTCGCTGCGAGCGGTCGATGAGATGAATGCCCGCAGTCAGGCGACGCTCACGGGCGAGACGATGCTCGCCGCCGGCGAGCAGATCCGCATGATCCACGAGGCGCGCGGCTCGGCAGCGGCCATCGCGAGTTTGATCGGGCCGTTGCTGCGCGATGACGTCGCCTGTACCGCCGCCTTGCGAGAATTCGCGGCAAAACATCCCGCCTATGCGCAGGTCAGCTTCTTGCCTCTGGACGGACAATTGCGCTGCTCCTCAAGGGACAAGCGTCTTGATCTGTCAAAGAGCCCGATCTTCCGGGACACCATCCGCGCGCTGCGCCCCGGCTTTTCGGTCAGCCGGAATGGGCCGATTTCGGGCATTTCCGTGCTGGTTGTGACGCACCCTGTCCTCGATCAGAATGGCGTTTATCTGGGCTTTGTCTCGGTGTCGCTGGCGCACGCCACCTTGGACAAGGCAGCACCGGTGGACGGAGATGCCATTCCGATGGCACTGCTGACCTTTGACCGCAATGGCACGGTTCTGGCAGCATCCGTCGGCCTGGACCGCGCCGAGGGAGCTTTGCCGCGCGACCACCCGCTGACAGAGCTGTTGCCGGACCATCCCCGGGTCTTTGCGGCGATGTCGCAATCGGGACAACGCCAGTTTTTCTCCATCGTGCCGATAGTGCCGGGCGAGTTGTTTGCACTGGGCACCTGGCCCGTTGACCCCCAGTCAAATCTCCTTCCGGCGGTGAGTTCGATCCCCTTCCTGCTGCCCGCCCTGATCTGGGTTGCCAGCTTGGTCGTGGCCTGGATTTCGGTCGAATGGCTGGTCAATCGACACATTCGCCAGCTAAACCGCTCGATCAAGTCTTTTGCCGGCGGCAACCGGATGATGACGGACGTCGATGTTGCGGGGGCGCCCTTGGAAATCCGCGAAATCGCTGCGGCATTTGAACAGATGACCGACTCCGTCATGCGCGACGAGGCGGAGCTGGAAGACACGCTGCACCAGAAGGAAGTGCTGCTTCGGGAAGTGCATCACCGGGTAAAGAACAACCTGCAAATGATCGCCTCGATCATGAACATGCATGCCCGCAAGGCGCGAACGACCGAAACACGTCAGGTGATCAAAGCGCTCCAGGGGCGGGTCATGAGCCTGGCAACGATCCACCGCGAGCTTTACCAGACCACCGGGGAGGGCGACATATATGTGGCAGAACTTCTGGACGCGGTTGCGCGACAGACGGTCAACGTCGCCAGTGGACCCGAGCGCCGCTTCGACTTGCGCATGAAACTGGACAACATACGCCTCACACCCGATCAGGCCGTGCCGCTTGCCCTGCTCGCCGGTGAGGGGCTGATGAAGGCGGTGGCCCTTGCGCCGCCGCGGGCGCCTGACCTTCCCCAATTGGACCTTCGACTGACGCAAAGCGAGCCCGATGGTGCCACCCTGCAGATCGAGGGGGCGGCAGACACGGTCCAGGGGCTGTCGCCTGCAGAAGTGGACGAAAACATGGGCCTAAGCGTTCAATTGATGACCGCATTTGCAATGCAACTCGGCGGCAAGATGGAGCAGGCCACGACGGACGGCAAATACCGGCTGAGTGTCCATTTTCAGTTGCGCCCGCTGGTGGAAGGCGAGCATCGCCACGCGGCAAACACCGAGACTTCGACCTGATCGGTGCAGCCTCGGCCAAAGGTTGCTGATCGACACCAACCAACGCTTGCCCTCGGAACCACCTGCTTTGATCGGAGTTTAGTTCTTGTTGCGGTCCGCAACTGCATCAAGGGAGATGACCATGAACTGGGATGAAATCAAAGGCAACTGGAAGCAGTTGAAAGGCAAGGCGCAGGCGACATGGGGCGACATCACCGATGACGAATGGCATCAGCTGGCGGGTCGCCGCGAGGAATTGGTCGGCATTCTGCAGACCAAATACGGACGCGCCCGCGACGCTGCTGAACGCGAAGTCGACCGCTGGGTAAAAGGCATCTGATTTGCCCCCGCCGAACTGTCAGGCGCGCGCTCCGGCGCGCGCCTTTCACTTTCGAAGTTGCCAGAGACTCGGCAATCTTTCCTTGGCGGCTCTGCATGTTTTCTTTCGCGCCAAGAAAGTGCCTCTCCAACGGGCTTCCGTTGTCTGGGGCAAAAAATTTTCCCAATTCACACCTCGTTAAAATCCTTCCGGCGGTGTGGGAACCAAAGTCCGGCTCCGGCGTTTGTCATTGTGATCGATGCATCCGTCTCCTGTCCCCCGGTATGCGTCGTAAACTGGGATATGCCGTTCTCGGAATCGTCCCGCTGCCGGAGGCCCAATGCCTTCGGCAGCTTTTTTTCTCGGGTTTGCCGGGATCGGGGTCTTGCAGGGAACGACACTTAATAGCGCACGAAACACCCCAACTGTTGCCAGGATCACACGAATAGCCAGCCTCCGACACGGAAAAACTGAACGGCAGGGAACCAAAACCGATCGAGTGGCGTTCCTGTCCCACTAGAATGCCAAAACCTACCCGTTCGACCTGTTGAGGAGAGTCTGCGATGACCACGTGCGATAGTCCAATTATACGCAAGCTGACGTCATATGGTGCCTTGTCCACCAGCGACAGGACGCTTCTGTCCGACCTTCTTCGCCGCCGCCGGACCTACGCTTCAGGACGTGAGATGGTCCGACAGGGCCAATGCAACCGGACCGCATATGTTCTCGATGATGGCTGGGCCTTCAGCTATATCATCCTGCCGGACGGCACCCGTCAGATCGTGGACTTTCGTATCCCGGGCGATTTCCTGGGACTGCGCTCCATGCTGTTTCGCAAATCGGACCAGAACGTCGAACCGATTACCGCCGTCGAGGCTTCCGAGATGCATGCGGCCGATTGGCTTACGGCGTTGGCCGCGACGCCCAATTTGGCGCGTGCGCTGATCTGGGCTGCATCGCGCGACGAGTCGATGGTGGCGGGGCGTCTGGCCAGTCTTGGCCGGAGGCAGGCGCCGGAGCGCGTCGCCCACTTCCTTTTGGAACTTGGGGCGCGCCTGCAATTGGTGGGCCTCGGCACCACGGAAGGCTATTGCTGCCCGCTCACGCAATACCACCTTGCCGATGCGCTTGGGCTAAGCGCCGTCCATGTCAATCGGGTCCTTCGTGACTTGCGCGAAGATGGCATGGTGACCTTTCAAAATGGCAGAGTGACCTTTGACGATTTCGACCGGCTGGTCGCCTATGCCGATTTCGACCGGGATTATTTGGACGAGGAAGATCCGGAATTTGCGTGACGCCTTCAAATGGCAATTGCAGCTTCAATAGTCCCCGATCCAATAACCACAATTCAAGTGGCGTCATATGTGCCCGCCTCCCCCTTTCGCTTTTAACGATTTGCCGTGTTGCTACCGGGCGCCCAATCGAATTGGGCGCCCGACGACGTTGGGAAACAGCACTCATCCTGGCCGGTGATGATTCCGATAGCGGTCTTCGACCAAGGATGATTCCCTGACAAAATGCGCAAGCCAAAGGCGCCGATGGCCCTGCCCCATCGTGCTCAGGTTTTCTTGCGGACCAGACCCCACACGAGCAGAATGATGATTGCGCCGACCGCGGAGCCGATCAGGCCTGCCCCCTCACCCGGACCATACCAGCCCAGCGCCTGGCCAAGGTAGGAAGCGACGAATGCACCCACGATGCCCAGCAGGGTCGTCAGAATGAAGCCAGATGGTTCGTTGTCCCCTGGCGTCACCAGTTTGGCGATGACACCGGCAACAAAGCCGACGATGATTGTCCAGACGATGCCCATTTTCTGTTCTCCTCCATGACGAACAGGCGGCAAACGCCGCCGGGGGTCGTTTCGTTCCTGCACGTTGGTGCGAAAATTCGGATTTGCCGTCCCATGCCGCATCATGCGCGGACGCCCATCCGCCAAACCTATCCCTTCACATGTTGCAGGAAGAACTGCAGCATCTCGCGCGAGGCGTCGGGGCCCTCTGGGTCGGTGTAGCTCCCAGCCGCCCTGCCACCGGCCCAGGCATGGCCCGCCCCGGTGATTTCCCAATGCTCCACCATGACGCGCCCGTCCTGTGCTGCGTGCTTTGTCCTGCGGTAGGCCCGGCCGCCTGCCGATGTACCGCGCAGCGTGTCGGCCCTCAGTCCCGTCCTGGCGCTGGCGGCCTGAGACGTGACTGCCGCCCCGTTGGCGGGATGCACGGTGGTGTCCGCCAGACCATGGAAAACGATGGTCGGAAGCGGGCTCTGATGGGGCCTGCCAGTGGTTCCAGACCGCATGGCCGCGAAGGCCGAAGGCAGGTCTCGCGCAGCACCGGCCGGCAGCCCTGAATGAACGCCCACAGCGGCAAAGAGGTCAGGATAAGCCGCCCCCACGATGGCCGCGGCTGCGCCGCCAGCGGAAAGACCCGTGATATAGACGCGCGCCGGGTCGGCGGGATAGTCACTCAGGATGTCCCTCGTCAGGCCCGCGATCAGCGCTGGCTCGCCGCCGCCGCGCCCCTGATCCTCGGGTCGGAACCAGTTCCAGCATTTCTGCATATTGGCACCCGAAGGCTGGGCAGGATAAGCGATCAGGCAACCGAATTCTTCGGCCAGATCATTCATTCCGGTTCCCATGGCGAAATCTTCCGGCGTCTGCGTGCAGCCATGCAGCATCACGATCAGCGGCATCGACGCATCGGTACGGGTGGCCGGGACGTAAAGGCGATAGGTCCGGCTGCCATCCTTTGATGCGTGTGTCAGTGTCAGGAACCGCGCCCCCGCAGCGACGGCGACGAACCCATGCGGTTTTGGTGCCGGTCCAGGCATTCCGCCTGCCGCGACCTTGCGCAAGGTCTCTGCCAATCCGCTGCGCGGCGGCTTTGTCCCTTTTTGCCGGAGGCAGGGCGCTGCTGGCACGTCAAGATCCGGCGCCGCAATGTCCGCGCGGGTGAACTCGCCTTCAATCGCTTGGTCATCAGTGCGGGAATGCCCTGCTGCCGCAGCGCCCAGAAGCGACTGGATCAACTCCGTCGCCTCTTGCAATCGGCCGCTTCTCGTCAACTCGGTCGCCTTGGTCATGCCATTGGGAAAGGATTTGGTCATTTTGTGCCTTCGGGGTTGAGAAGTCAGGAAATACGTTCAGCGAGCGCGGCCTTGACCGCATCGCTGGCTTGCAGGGCGCCCAGAACAGTCAGGGCGGAAATCGTTTCGCGGGCCAGATCGGGCGACACGTCGGCGGCAATCACCGCCAGACCAAGTACTCGTATGTCGAGCATCTGCCCGGCCGCACGGGCCGCCTGAAGGTCGCTGGCCGAGATATGGCGCAGGCCAAGGTCAACGCTCTTGCGGATAGCAGCCTGACGCAGGGCCTCGGCATGACGGTCAATCTGGTTGCGAATGGCGGTGCGGATGAAATCGGTCCGGTTGGAATAGAACCCTTCCTGCACCAGCAGTTCGATCTGGCCAAGATCGACAAAGCCAAGGTTAATGGTGATTTTCTCGGAATCCGGCACCTTTGTCGCGCCGGTCGTAAGGGACTTGGGGGCCATCGCAACCTCATTCTAACCATCTGCATGGATGGTACATGGATGGTGACCCGAAGTAAACAAGCTGGCACTGAAGGATGTTTTCTCTGATCGGGTCCGCCGGGTCGCCATGGCGCGCAGTCGGGATTTCCGAATCTGGGGAATCAATCGTCCGCCCCGAAGTTTCCAATATGGGATTTGCCCAATGGCTCTGCCGCCGCGGCAGGGCCATGGCAGAAGAGGCGCTGTCCATGGTAGCCAGAACGATCTGGAAAGGCTTTCTCAGGATCGCCGAGGTGAGTTGCCCTGTCGCACTTTACACAGCCGCTTCAACCTCGGACAGGATAACACTCCACACCCTGAACCGCGTGACCGGGAACCGTGTCCGGCGGCTTTTTGTTGACAGCGATACCGGCGACCTCGTGGCGCAAGATGATCAGGTCAAAGGTTATGAGGCCAGCCATGGCGACTACATCATGCTCGACCCCGATGAAGTCGAAGCCGCAGTGGTCTTGTCGCGTATTCGTGCCGCTCCAAGTGCTCGTTTAGGCCACCTTGCGTTCGAAGGCCAAGGGGCTTTTTCCTCCCAATGCTGAATGCCGACGGCGTGGGTTATGGAAGCCGTTGATGTATTGGAAGATGGCGGTC
>JANMCI010000290.1:0-2252 GCA_031361245.1 Rhodobacterales bacterium | reverse complement strand
GCTACGAAGCGGGCGACGGAGAGTTGGCGTCGAACCTGTCGCCGACCGATGGCAATTTCAGCATCGGCCTTGGCGGCACCTATACCCGCGGCAACATGAAGGTGTCTGGCGGCGTGCGCTACGTCAAGGTTGGCGATGCTGTGACGGAAACTCTGGGCGCCGTGTTCGAGGGCAACTCGGCCGTCGGAGTGGGTGTGAAGGTCTCGTTCGCATTCTGATCCGCATTTGAACTGAACCCGACAAGCCCTCGCGCCCGCAAGGTCGCGGGGGTTTTGCTTTTCCACAACTTCCGGGTGGAGCCTGCCCGCAAGGCGCGCTACGAAGCAACATGACCCAAACAATCCAAACCCGCATCAGCCGCACCTCGTGGCTGACCATGACCCTGCTGGCGCTGATCTGGGGCGGTTCGTTCCTGTCGATCCGCATGGCTTTGGAGGAGGTCGGCGTGCTGACCACGGTTGCTTTCCGTGTCGGGCTTGCGGCGGCGGCCCTGTGGGCGTTTGTGCTGGTGCGCGGCCTGCCCGTGCCAAGGGGCGCGGCTTGGATCGGCGCCTGTCTGTTTTTGGGGTTCTTCAACAACATCGTGCCGTTCTGTCTGATCGTCTGGGGCCAGACCCATATCCCCTCGGGTCTGGCGGGCATCCTGAACGCCAGCAATGTCATCTTCTCGGTTGGCCTCGCGGCGCTGATGTTCCGCGATGAGCGGCTGACAGCGCGCAAGTCGCTTGGCATCATGCTCGGCCTTGCGGGGGTCGCGCTGACCATCGGACCGGGGGTGCTGAGCCACCTTGACCTGACCTCGCTGGGCCAGCTGGCCATCCTTGGCGCCTCGCTGAGCTATGCCATCTCGTCCATCTTCAGCCGGCACGCGCTGAGCGATGTCCGGCCCGAAGTGGTGGCGGCCGGAATGCTCTCTGTCTCCTCGCTCGCCATGGTCCCCGCCGCGATCTGGATCGAAGGGGTGCCAAGCCTTGCCTATTCGGGGCAGACATGGGGGGCGCTGCTTTACATCTCGCTCATCTCTTCGGCCTTCGCCTATATCCTGTATTACCGCGTGCTGCTGACGGCCGGGGCGGGCAATGTCAGCCTGGTTACCCTGATGATCGCCCCGGTGGCGGTGATGCTGGGGGCCATGACCTATGGCGAGACGCTGCCGCCCGCCGCCTATCTGGGGCTTGTGCTGCTGGCCTTGGGCATGTTGGTGATAGACGGGCGGGTTATCGCGATTTTCCGCGTGAAAACCGGCTGACCATGCGCTAAGCCCTTCTCGCAACAGGAAAGGCTTGTTCATGATCTACCGCACTGGCGCAGACTATCTGGCCGCACCGCAAAAGCGGGTGATGCTGTTTGGCATGTCGGGTCTGGGCAAGACCCACCTTGCCAACATGGTCCGGGCGGCGGGGGGATGGTTCCATTATTCGGTCGATTACCGGATCGGCACGCGGTACATGAACGAATTCATCGCCGACAACTTCAAGCGCGAGGCGATGAAGGTGCCGCTGTTGCGCGAGCTTTTGTTGACCGACAGCGTCTACATCGCCTCCAACATCACGTTCGACAATCTGGCCCCACTTTCAACTTACCTTGGCAAGCCCGGCGATCCGGCCAAGGGCGGGGTCGAGTTTGCCGAATATCAGCGTCGGCAGGCCCAGCATCTGACGGCCGAAGTTGCCGCCATGCTGGACACCACCCGCTTCATCGACCGCGCGCATGACCTTTACGGCTATGAGAATTTCGTCTGCGACACCTCGGGCTCGATCTGCGAGGTGGTCGAGGCGGATGATCCGAAAGATCCGGTGATGTCCGAATTGTCGCAGCATCTGCTGCTGGTATGGATCAAGGGCTCGGACGCGCACAAGGCCGAGCTGGCCCGCCGCTTTGACCGCGCCCCGAAGCCGATCTATTTCCGCCCCGATTTTCTGGCCGAGCTTTGGGCCGAATATACCAAGGGCCACGACCCCGCGCATGTCGATCCCGATGCCTTTCTGCGATATGGCTACTCCCGGCTGCTGGACAAGCGTCAGCCGCGCTATGCCGCCATGGCCAGGTGGGGCGTGACGGTGACGGCGGAGGAGGTCGCCCGCGTGCGCGATGCCGCGGGCTTTGACGCACTGATCGCGGCCTCCCTTGATCGTCCCCATTCTTGATAATCCGGCGAAAGCCGCCTAACTACCCCTTCCCGGAGGTCGCGTTCATGCCCATCACCCTGCCCGCCAATCTGCCCGCCTTTGACGTCTTGCGGAATGAAGGCG
>JANMCI010000434.1:0-2306 GCA_031361245.1 Rhodobacterales bacterium | reverse complement strand
AGCGCTGCCGCACCGGGGTGATGATCGGTTCGGGGATCGGCGGGCTGCAGTCGATCGCGGAGGCCGCGAACCTGATCCGGGACAAGGGGGCCAAGCGGGTGTCGCCCTTTTTCATTCCCGGCAGTCTGATCAATCTGATTTCCGGGCAGGTCAGCATCCGATTCGGTTTCAAGGGGCCGAACCATGCGGTGGTGACGGCCTGTTCGACCGGAGCGCATGCCATCGGCGATGCGGCGCGGCTGATCCAGTGGGGGGATGCGGATGTGATGATCGCGGGCGGAGCGGAAAGTCCGATCTGCGAGATCGGCATCGCGGGGTTCAACGCCTGCAAGGCGCTGTCGACCAAGCGCGCGGACGATCCGACCAAGGCGAGCCGGCCCTATGACGAGGACCGTGACGGCTTTGTCATGGGCGAGGGCGCGGGCGTAGTGGTGCTGGAGGAGTATGAGCATGCCAAGGCGCGCGGGGCCACAATCTATGCCGAGGTGATCGGCTATGGTCTGTCGGGCGACGCGCATCATATCACCGCTCCGTCGGAGGATGGCGAGGGCGGGTTCCGCTCGATGCAGATGGCGCTGAAGCGGGCCGGTCTGGAGCCCTCGTCTGTGGACTATATCAATGCCCATGGCACCTCGACCATGGCGGACACGATCGAGCTTGGCGCGGTGGAGCGCCTGATGGGGGATGCGGCGGACAAGGCGACGATGTCCTCGACCAAATCGTCGATCGGGCACCTTCTGGGGGCGGCGGGTGCGGTGGAGGCGATCTTCTGCGTGCTGGCGCTGCGCGATCAGGTGGCACCGCCGACGATCAATCTGGACAATCCGGCGGTCAAGCCGCGGCTTGACCTTGCCGCGAACCGGGCGGTCAAGCGCCGGATCGATGTGGCGCTGTCGAACTCGTTCGGGTTCGGTGGCACCAATGCGTCGCTGGTTCTGAGGCGTGTCGGCTGATGTGGCGCAGCCTTGCCTCGAACGCGCTGACGCTGTTCATCGTTCTGTTGGTGCTGATGTCGGGCCTGCTGACGCTGGGCCGGCAGATGTATCGCGAAGCCGGACCGCTGACGCAGTCGGTCTGCTTCAAGGTGGAAAAGGGCGCCACCCTGTCGGCGGTCAGTCAGGCGCTGGCGCAACAGGGGGCGATCCGGGACCCGCGGATATTCCGGATCGGGGCCAATTATTCGGGGCAGGGAACCAAGCTGAAGTTCGGCTCGTACCTGATCCGGCCCGAAAGCTCGATGGTGGATATCGTCGCGGTGCTGACCGAGGGCGGGCAATCGACCTGCGGGCAGGAGGTCAATTTCGTCATCGGGGTGGCGCAGGCCACGGTGGTGCTGCAAAGACTTGACCCGGCGACGGACCGCTATGTCGAGGTGGCGAAATTCGTGGCCGGGGTGGACCCGGTGCCGCCCGAATATGTCGAGGCGGCAGCGGACAGTGATCTGCGCTGGCGGGTGACGCTGGCGGAGGGGGTCACGTCGTGGAACGTGGTCGAGGCGCTGAAGCGGGCGGATTTCCTGAGCGGAGAGATCGCGGCCGTACCACTGGAAGGCGTGCTTGCGCCCGAGAGCTATGACGTCGACAAGGACGCCGACCGGAGCGAACTGCTGGCCCGGATGGAGGCGCGTCAGACGGCGACGCTGGCCGAGTTGTGGGCGACACGGGCCGACGGCTTGCCGTACAAGACGCCGGAGGAGGCGCTGATCATGGCCTCGATCGTGGAAAAGGAAACCGGGGTCGCGGCAGAGCGCAAGCTGGTCGCCTCGGTCTTTCTGAACCGCATGGCCCAAGGGATCAAGCTGCAGACCGACCCGACGGTGATCTATGGCGTGACCAAGGGGCAGGGCGTGCTGGGCCGCGGGCTGCGTCAGAGCGAATTGCGCCGCGAAACGCCGTGGAACACCTATGTGATCGCGGGTCTGCCAGCGACGCCGATTGCCAATCCGGGGCGGTTGTCGATCGAGGCGGCGCTTAATCCCGACAGGTCGGACTATCTGTTCTTTGTGGCCGACGGAACCGGCGGACATGCCTTTGCGACGACGCTGGAGGAGCACAACAAGAACGTGGCCAAGTGGCGCGCGATCGAGGCCGAGCAGGGCCAGACCGAGGGTACGGCCGGGACCGACGGCAACTGACGGCGCGTGTCGCTTTTGACGACATCGTGTATTATGCAGCGTCTTCAAATGGATAACGATTTTCGTTAACCAGAATGAAAGCATTTTCGAAGGGCGAGTCGGGGCATGCCGCGACCTACGGGATGGTGCGGGGGAGCAGGGGTGGGCCCGGAGTTGCGGGCTCGGTGCGCGG